>JAZFRV010000321.1:0-5629 GCA_036445875.1 Anaerolineales bacterium | reverse complement strand
TCAAGATTGTAATTCCCTTTATTGCAGAAGATTGCGATTTTAGAGGAAATGATCTGGGACAGCCCTTTCATCCCCATATCACCTTTTCCTTTCGGGATATTCCCAACGAGCTTTACGATGATGTCTTTGAATGGATGGAAGATGGTCCGGATTTTAAAGGACCCTTCCTGGCTAGTACTTATCATTTCCTGGAGATTTTTTCAGATGACTGGGAAGGAAACTGGTGGGATTCGCTCAGCTGGAGACTGCTGAAATCCTGGAGGTTAAAGCCTTGATCCATTTAAATAGACTCTCAAAAACCCCCATCCTGGAGCCCAAACCCCATCATAACTGGGAAAAAGCTGCGGTTTTTAACACCGCAGCCGTGGCAGACAACGGTCTGATCCATCTCATTTACCGGGCCACGGATATCACCTCCAATGGACAGCAGGGGAAATATATCAACAGCTTGGGCTACGCGGTCAGTTCGGACGGGATCCACTTTAACCGCTTGGAAAAACCCGTCCTGGTTAATGATGTTCCCCAGGAACTGCGCGGACCCGAAGATCCCCGGATTGTAAAGATTGGCGCGACCTATTACATGATGTATACCGGCTACGGGGGTCGATTTGATGGCGATTACAGAATCTGTTTGGCAACATCTAATAATCTAATTAGTTGGGAACGGCAGGGAGTAATGCTGGATGAACCCAACAAGGATGCTTCTCTACTGCCGGAAAAGGTCGATGGAAGGTATTTGATGTATCACCGCCGGGCTCCAGATATCTGGGTCGCTTTTTCAGATAACTTAAAATCTTGGAATGATCATCAAAGCATCCTGAGTCCTGTTCTGGATTCCAATTGGGAATCCGACAAGATTGGTTTGGCGGGACCTCCCTTGAAGACTGATCAGGGGTGGGTGATGATTTATCACGGAGTGGGGGGAATACCCCGGCGCTACAGCCTGGGAATTGCCCTGCTGGACCTTAAAGATCCCACTCGGGTGATCGCCCGGCAGTCCGAACCAATCCTCGAGCCTGTATTGGATTGGGAAATCAACGGTTATGTGCCCAATGTGGTCTTCAGCTGCGGGCAGGTATTGATTGGAAACGACCTTTATGTCTACTATGGTGGGGCAGACCAGGTGATTGGAGTGGCTGCTATTTCAATGAGTGAGATCAAGAAGTTGGGAGATTAATTATTATGGAATCAAAGAACATTGGAATTTTTCATTTCCAGGTGGGCGGAACCGACGGGGTTTCACTCGAAATCGAAAAATGGAAGCTCATCCTGGAAGAACTGGGGCATACAGTGTATCTCATCGGGGGAGACCTCGGAACCGCTGATGGCATCCTGGTAAGAGAGATGTATCATCATCTTCCGGAAAGTAAACGACTGAATCAAAATACCTTTTCGGGACTTTCGGATTTTGATCCCGAAGGATACCGGGAAGAACTGGAAAGAATGACCACTGCCCTCGTTGATAGATTTCGTACTGTGATTCAGGAATATGACATCAATCTGATCCTGGCTGAAAATGTCTGGTGCGTAGCTGCCAATCCCGCTGTAGCACCGGCCCTGGAAATTGTTCGCCAAGAATTTGGCATTCCTGCGGTTGCTCACAATCATGATTTTTACTGGGAGCGACGGGAAGGATTTTCCCTCACTTGTGCCGGAGCTGTTGAGTTGGCTGATAAATATCTACCTCCTCATGACCCGGAAATAAAACATGCAGTAATTAACAGCCTGGCTCAGGAAGCACTGCTGGAGCGGAAAGGGGTCTCTTCTGTTGTGGTTCCAAACGTATTTGATTTTAATACTCCAGCCTGGGAGGTAGATGATTATAATCGAGATCTTCGAAGTGAGGTTGGATTGGATGAAAATGACCTGGTACTGCTGCAGGCAACCCGAATCGTTTCCAGGAAAGGCATCGAATTAGCAATTGATTTTGCAAAAACCCTCAGCAAGACCGAGCATCGATCCATTCTCCAAGAACGCGGTTTATATGATGGCCGAAAATTCACGGAAGAAAACCGGATCGTTCTGGTTTTTGCCGGGTATGCCCGTGATGATGCCACTGGAACCTATAAAAACAAATTGATTTCTAAAGCGAAAAACAGTGATGTTGATTTATTGTTCATAGAGGATCGGGTGGATGCAGAACGAGGAACTCAGGAAGATCAAAAGATATATTCACTCTGGGATTCCTATACAGCAGCTGACCTGGTTACCTATCCCAGTCTCTGGGAGGGTTGGGGCAATCAATTCTTGGAAGCAGTAAAAGCAAAGCTTCCCATGCTGATTTTTGAATACCCGGTTTACATCCAGGATATTAAGAACACAGGTTTCGATGTTATTTCACTGGGAGGTCAGGTCCGTGATTTTGATGAGGAAGGATTGGCCAGGGTAGAGGATCAAATCATGGCTGATGCCGCTGTTATGGCACTTGAACTGCTCACGGACCCTGAAAAGCGGCAGAAAGTGGTTGACCACAATTATCAGGTTGCCAGGGAGCATTTTTCGCTTGATGTCTTAAGAAAGCACTTGGGATCATTGTTCACTTTCTAAACATACTGCAAGATAATTGATCATTAAAGATAAAGAGTTATGGATAACAAACTAATCAAAGACCGAATTATTGATAACTTGATTGCTCTTTACGGCAAAGAGAAGGGATCTTTAACTTGGTCAGAGCTTGAGAAATCACTAGAAACCTATCAACAAGAGAATCCCCAAGATTTGGAACGATCATCTCTGGATACCCTGGAAAACTTGGACGCCCTGCTGATAACCTATGCTGATCAAATTCAAAGCCCAGGGCAGACTCACATTCAAACCCTGGCAAATTTTATTCAAGGGAATTTAAAAGGTTTAACCTCAACGGTTCATTTACTACCTTTTTTTCCATATTCTTCCGATGATGGATTTTCTGTAATTGACTACAAAGCGGTCGACCCAGAAGTTGGTGCCTGGGAAGATCTTGACCGTTTTGGGAATTGCTGCCAGCTGATGTTTGATGCGGTTGTGAATCACATATCCAGCCAGAGCAACTGGTTTAAGGGTTTTCTTGAGGACCAAGACCCATATACGGAATATTTCCTCACTACCAATCTAGAAGCAGATTTATCCCAAGTTGTCCGCCCCAGGGAAACACCTCTCTTATCTGAGATAAAAACCCCATCGGGGATAAAACATGTCTGGACCACGTTCAGCCCCGATCAAATTGATCTCAATTATAAAAACCCGCTAGTGCTTCTGGAAATCATAGATGTCCTGCTCTTTTATGTTGAGAAGGGGGCGAGAATCATCCGCCTGGACGCAATCGCTTATCTATGGAAAGAGATTGGAACATCTTGTATCCATCTCCCTCAAACTCACCAGGTAATTAAGCTGATAAGGGCAGTGCTTGATTATGTTGCTCCAGAGGTGATAATAATATCCGAGACCAATGTACCGCATCAGGAAAATATCAGTTATTTCGGTAATCAGCTACCCGGATCCAAAGGAAAATATCCCCTGGGGGATGAAGCACAGATGGTGTATCAGTTCCCCCTCGGACCTCTGGTGCTGCATACTTTCCGGACAGAAAATGCCACAGCCCTGACTAATTGGGCTTCATCAATCGAAACTCCATTCTCGTCAGCGGTATTTCTGAATTTTATTGCCTCCCATGACGGCATTGGAGTACGCCCTGCAGAAGGTTTATTATCTGAGGAAGAAATTCAAGGATTGGTGGATCAAACCTTAGATCATGGCGGGCAGGTTTCCTATAAAACCAATCCTGATGGTTCAAAGAGTGTTTATGAACTGAATATCACACTTTATGATGCCTTGAACCATCCCTTGAATGAACCGCAAGACCAGGGAGTGAAGCGATTTTTAGCGTCCCAGGCAATCATGCTTTCTCTATCAGGTGTGCCAGGTATTTATATCCACAGTTTATTTGGGTCTCGCAACAGTCATACTTCGGTAATAGAATCCGGTAGGGTTAGATCCATCAACCGCGAAAAATTCCAGCTTTCCGAAATTAAAAGAGAGCTAAAGGACGGCTCATCTAGATCTTCAAAAGTATTTTCAGCCTACACTCACTTACTGGATATCCGGAAAGCCCAGCTGGCATTTAAACCCCTCAATCCTCAGCAGATCTTGGATTTGGATTGCCAGGTATTTGGCGTGTGTCGGAATACCATTGATGACTCCGAGTCTATCTTGTGTTTAGTTAATGTCACCAACCTGCCTGTTGAGCTATCGCTTGATAATCAGGAAATTGATTTATCCTTTCCTGGAGTAGATCTTCTGACTGGAGAAAAGTACACCTATCCAGAAATTATCCTGGACCCATACCAGATATTGTGGATTAAAAACTTGGAGGACAAATCTAAATAATGTTTCAGGATGACAATCCCATTTAAACCAAAAGGGCGCCCGATTTGGGCGCCCTTACTGATTACTAATTTATGATCTCTGTCCACTGCCCTCAATCGTCACAACCCTCCAGGCAATCCAGTGCGTCCTGGGCTTCTTTGCGGACAATATAGGCCCGGTCCCATTCAAACTTGTTATCCACGCCCAACAGCAATTCACAGGTATTCTTACATTTTTGCTTTTCTTCTAGGGTCAAATGTCCGAAACGGGCCAATTTTCCGTAACTGCGGATGGCTTTGGATCGCACCCCGGCGCTGGAATCACTCAAGTTTGCCTGGATCGCTTCCAGCATTCCCTTTTTATTATCCTCCGGTAAATCTTTGGGGGAAATCACTTCCACAAAGTTTCCCAGGGCCCGGATTGCGGTATCCCTCAGTTCCAGGTTCTCTGATTTGGCAGCGTTCAGTACTTGCTCAAAGGCTTCCAATATTTTGGGGGATCGGATCTTTCCCAGAGCATAAACCAGGAAAATCCGGCATTCTTCGGTTTCCTCACACTTATAGGATTCCAGCAATGGCTCAATTGCGACCTCTCCCACTCGCCCAAATGCATGGCCGATAGTTAACTGGGCTTTCATATCCCCGGCATCCAGGCTGTCGAGCAGGATCGGAATCACAAATTCTCCAAAATCCGCTACCAAGTCAACGGCTTCATCCAGCACATAAGCATGTTCCGGGTGATCCAACAGGTCGATATAAAATAAGGCAGAGACTATTTCAAACAAGGATCGAGCTGAGTCTTCCTCGATATTGGGTAACTCCTCCCGAATCAGCACCAGCCCCTTGTGAATTTCTTCTGAGTCCCCGCTGTTTAATAATGTTTTTATTTCTTCATATTTATCGGCAGTCATGATGCCCTCCATTCTTTTCGAATAATACACTTCGGTTTCTACAGATCAATCTAAATGCTGCCAATACTCCAAATAACTTTTCAGGCACAAATAACGGCTTAAATAACTCTCATTATTTATATCATACCTGAGCCCTGCTCAGGATCAAATGCTCTGTCTGGAAGATTATTTTGACGAAGTTTCCAGTAAAATAATATTGAATTTATTACCCTCGGAAGATAATTACAAAACTGATAAGAATTTCAACTTTTCTATACCTTGAATGGATTCCCTAACTAGGATATAGTTTAATCAGTATTTCCATTTAAAAATGAAGTTTATTCTCTATTATTTTTAGAACTGCGAGTCTGGATTTATTGGTCTGAATGGCTCTCC
>JAZFRV010000320.1:0-5278 GCA_036445875.1 Anaerolineales bacterium | reverse complement strand
TGATAATTTTTGGAAATCTGGGCATTTTCCGGATGGTTCTCCAAGGGATTCAACGACTCGCATCTGGCGGTGTGAATGTTTTGGAAGGTAACTTTATCCAACGTTTTAAGTGGACTTTCCTGGGTTTGGTACAGCTCTTCCAAACTAAATCCCTTTATTACCGAATGGACGAATGGTACTGGAACCCCAGTCGAACGATCGGCGCCGAACATGGCGGTCCGATTACAGAATTTCCTTTCTTCACTTTCCTATATGGTGACCTACATGCGCATTTTATTGCACTGCCACTTACCTTACTGGCTATCGCCTGGGCATTATCGGTTGTAAAGTCCACTCAGAGTGAAAAACAATCAAAAGGATTGGGGACCATTTTAGCAATCTCTGGTTTTGGAGCTTTAACAGTGGGGGTTTTAAGACCTACCAATACCTGGGATTTTTATCCCTATCTTGTTCTAGGCATCGTCGCCCTTGTTTATTCCTGGTGGAAAGGTAGATCGAGGCAGGATCCTTGGATCTGGGATGTTATGAAGCTGTTCCTATTTATTTTGTTGGCATTTCTATTGTTTAAACCCTATGCTGACTGGTACGGGCAGGGTTACACCAGCATCAAACCCTGGTTTGGAACCAATACACCGATTAATGACTACTTCACACATTGGGGATTATTCATCTTTGTAATATTTTCCTGGATGGTCTTTGAGACCATTGATTGGATGGCATCAACTCCAGTTTCTGCGCTGCGGAATTTAAGAAAATACCGGGAGCTGATCATTGCTTTACTATTAATCTTGTTGGTGATTATGATCGGACTTGGGATTTCAATCGAAAATAAGATTGAAGTCAAGGGATTCACCATTCTTGGATCCGGGGTTCATATTGTCTGGTTTGTACTTCCCCTGATGGTCTGGGCAGGCATATTACTCTTCAGACCAGGTTTACCCTTGGGAAAACAAATTGTATTATTCCTGACAGGTACCAGCCTGACTTTAACCTTAATGGTCGAGCTGATTTACATTGAAGGTGATATAGGTCGGATGAACACGGTGTTCAAGTTTTATCTCCAAGCCTGGACCTTATTTGCTATTTGTGCTGCTGCCAGCATCGCCTGGTTATCTGTATCAATTAAGAAGTGGAATACCCTGTTCCTGAGAACCTGGCAGATTTTCTTGATTATCCTGGTGACGAGCGCCGCTATCTATCCATTGCTTGGGGGAGTTGCAAAAATTAAGGATCGTATGGCTTATGATGCTCCCCACACTCTGGATGGCATGGAATTTATGAAGTACGTGCAGTATGCTGACTTTAATACAGATATGGATCTTTCCCAGGATTACGATGCAATACGATGGATGCAGGATAATGTAAAAGGTTCGCCGGTGATTGTGGAAGCGAACCAGGTTGAATATCATTGGGGCACAAGGTACACTGTGTATACTGGGTTGCCCGGCGTGGTGGGTTGGAATTGGCACCAGCGCCAACAACGAACTCTTACACCTCATGATTGGGTTTATAGTCGGGTTGAGGATGTAAATCTGTTTTACGATACAACCGACCTGGCATTTGCTGAAAATTTCCTGAATGAATATAACGTCAAATATATTATCCTGGGACAACTTGAACGGGCAAAATACCTGGCTGAGGGAATTGAGAAATTTAAGGAGAATGAGGGCATCCTCTGGATTCCTGTTTACCATGATCAGGAGACCACGATTTACCAGACTCTGATCACCAAATAGTTGTCCACTGGAAAATTAATGGCAGATTTCATTTTTTGGTATTTGATGGTGACTGTACTGGGATGGATCTCCTTCCCGGTTATATTCCGACTGGTGCCGAATTTGCCAGATCGGGGTTATTCATTCTCAAAAATCTTTGGATTACTCCTTTGGGGTTATATATATTGGATCCTGGGCAGCTTGGGTGTTACCGGCAATAATCTGGCGGGATTATCTTTCACCCTGGTTCTGACAGCTGGCCTGGGTATCTTTATGATAAAGAAAATTGGGGGAGAAAATTTAAAGGAATGGATCCGCGACTACCAAACGCTGATATTTACTACGGAGTTATTATTTCTGATAGCTTTTTCGGGATGGGCTGTAATTCGATCCTTGAATCCGGAAATTGTTGGAACAGAGAAGCCCATGGAATTGGCATTCATTAATGCCATTTTAAATTCAGAAACATTTCCCCCTCATGATCCCTGGCTTTCCGGCTATGCGATTTCTTATTATTATTTTGGATATATTCTAGTTTCGATGCTGGCAAAAATTACCGGAACATTAGGTAGCGTGGCATTTAACTTGGGAGTATCGTTAATCTTCGCCCTCTCTGCGGTCGGATCATTTGGAATCCTGTTTAATTTAACGTCATTAAAAAACAAACGATGGAAATCAAATTTGATGCCGGCTTTGTTCGGTCCATTTTTTGCCCTTCTTCTCAGCAACTGGGAAGGGTTTCTTCATTTTCTGCATTCCAGGGGTTTATTCTGGAAATATGACTCTGCGGGCCAGCTAGTATCCCCGTTCTGGAGCTGGTTAGACATTCAAGACTTGGCAAATCCCCCAACTGAGAACTCCTTTGGCCATTGGTGGTGGTGGCGGGCATCCCGTGTGATTCAGGATTATGATTTTTCAGGGATTGGCAAAGAAGTTATCAGCGAATTTCCGTTTTTCTCTTTCCTTCTGGCAGATTTGCATCCCCATGTATTGTCCCTGCCTTTTGTCTTTCTGATTTTAGGTTTTGCACTGGAATTATACCTGCAACCGAAAAGAGGATCCTTCCGTTGGATGGGAATTATTCCAGTGGAGATCTCGCCCTTTTTCTTTGGAATCCTGGCCTGGCTGGCAGGTGGCATGGCATTTCTTAATACCTGGAATTTCCCCATGTATGTTGGCATTCTCGCTGGAGCATATGTCCTGAGGAATAACAGGTATCGATCCGATTGGCCGTTGGGAGAAATGCTGAAAGAATTCCTATTTCTGGGTTTTTGCCTGGGTGTTACCGGCGTGGTCTTATACCTGCCCTGGTATATTGGTTTTGCCTCTCAGGCTGGCGGATTGATACCCAATGTGTTGTACATCACCAGGGGATCCCAGTTCTGGGTGATGTTTGGGCCGTTATTAGTCCCAATTTTTGTCTGGCTGGTCATTTCCTGGAGACAGAGAAAAGCTGATAGAGATTTTAAAACCGGTCTGATATTATCCGGCATCCTGGTCCTTTTATTATTTGTTTTAATGTTGGCAATGATCGGCGTTATAAATTGGCTACCCTTTGGTGCAGGGGATAGCTCCCTGGCTCAGATATTCCTGGGATCAATCGGTGGTTCTGATATTTCTCAGGTAATGGTCGAGGGTTTGATCCGGAGGATTGCAGTTCCAGGCACCTTGCTTACTATTATTGTGCTGGCGACCCTTACTCTGGGTTTAGTATTTCATCATCACAAACCAGAAGAAAATGAAAGCGATCCATCCGGATCCTCTGCTTTACCAGATAATTTTATCTTGCTCCTTATCCTGGGAGGATTGATCCTCGTATTGGTGCCAGAATTTGTATTTCTGAGGGATTTATTTGGGTACAGGATCAACACAATTTTTAAATTTTATTACCAGGCCTGGCTTCTGTGGAGTACTGCCGCAGCTTATGGGACAATTAATCTCTTTAGATATATAAAATCTCCCGCTCGGTACGGTGTTTTTCTGGTGTTAGTATTCTCTCTGATCATGGGTATGTTTTACCCGATCATCAGTCTTCGAACCAAAACCAACAATTTTTCTCGTGAAGCCGGTCTGACCCTGGATGGATTTTATATTTTTTCAACTGCTGATGCCGAGGCAGTGAAATGGCTTCAGGGAGAACCTTCGGGGGTGATTGCTGAAGCAGTGGGGGGGAGTTATTCCGCGTCCCATGCACGAATGGCAACCTATAGTGGAAATCCTAATGTGCTCGGGTGGGATTTCCATGAGATCCAATGGAGGGGAGGCAGTGAACTGGTGATGCCGAGAAAGGAAGATATGTCAACCTTATACTGCACTCACAATTGGGACACATCAAAAGCGATCCTGGACAAATACCAGGTAAGATATCTTGTGGTAGGGGATGTGGAATTTTCTACTTATAATGCAGGAAGCGATTATTGCCCAAATGGATTGACTGAAGAAAAATTCATCAACAATATGGTCTTAGCTTATCGTAATGAGCGTTTGTCTATCTACACTCTGTCAGGGGTGCCCTGATTGAGCCCAGTTCCAATTAATGATTTCCAAGGTTATTTAACGGATGAAACAAGTATGAAAAACCAAATTAAAATCACAACAGAAATATTCTTGTATGGGATAATTTTTTTCCTAGCTGGGATCTTGCGACTTATTTTACTGGGAAAAATACCCTTGATAGAAACTGAAGCTTCATGGGCATATCAGGCCTGGCAGATTTGGAAGGGGGAATCAACTCGGCCTGGTTCCATGATTGGCTATTTGTCTCTCACAGAAGCATTGTTTACTATATTTGGTAGTGGAAATATTGTAGCCAGGTTTTGGCCGGCTTTGGCTGGTAGTTTTATTATTTGGATCCCATATTATTTCCGGGACCGCTTGGGACGGATTGCTGCCCTGGTTCTGGCTGCCGGGTTTGCGCTAGATCCGGCATTGGTATCCTTATCCCGGATGGCAGACAGTCCAATTCCTGCGCTGGTTTTTTTACTGCTGTTTGCTGCGGCTTTTCACCATAATAGGTTGAATTGGTCCTTGTTATTTATTTTCATGGCATTATTTTCGGGACCTGCGTTCTGGTTAGGCGCTGTTGTAGTGGGAGTAACGCTGTTGTTAAGTAATATTTTAGGATATCTTGATTTTAAGGAATATGTCCATTCCAAATTTAACGATTTTCAAAATTATCAGAACAGGTTCTGGTCAGCGGCCGGGGAATTTTTCCTGCCTGCGTTGGTAGTTCTTGGCATTGGATCATTTTTCTTTTCACAGTATCAAGGACTCAGTGCCTGGATGGCGTCTTTGCCAGAATTCTTAATGAGCTGGCTCACTCCTTCCGGAGTCAGCGCACTTAAAGTTCTGGCAGCATTAGTTCTCAGTAATCCGCTGATAAATATCTTTGGAGTCTTGGGTTTCCTGGCAGCTTGGCGGCAGAATGACCAGGTTGGGAAAATATTTTCCCTTTGGTTCGGATTCTCACTTTTACTAGTATTAATGTACCCAGGAAGGGAGACAGCAGACTTGATCTGGGTCGTTGTTCCACTATGGGTTGGCTCTGCGAAGGAATTAGTAAG
>JAZFRV010000319.1:0-4036 GCA_036445875.1 Anaerolineales bacterium | reverse complement strand
ATATATTTAACGCTGGTGGGTTGATTGAATATACCAAACAGCGATTGGCAGTTGATGATTAGTTATTAATACCCATATATACATTTTTAGTCTGGAGAGACATCGATATGGCAAAATATAAAATCGCCTGGTTACCAGGAGATGGAATTGGGCAGGAAGTCATGGAAGCAGCCAGGATTGTGCTTGATAAGCTTCAGCTTGATGCAGAATATATTCCTGCTGATATTGGCTGGGAATTTTGGCGGACAGAGGGGGAGGCCCTGCCGCAGCGTACATTGGACCTGTTAAATGAAGTAGATTGTGGTTTGTTTGGGGCGATTACCTCCAAACCCAAATTCGAGGCAGAAAAGGACCTAATACCTGAACTGCAGGGAACGGGTTTAACCTACAGGAGCCCTATCGTTCGTCTACGTCAGATATTGCAACTTTATTACAATCTGAGACCCTGTAAAGCCTATCCGGGAAACCCCCTCAACTACCGGGATGATATTGACCTGGTGGTCTTCCGGGAAAATGCGGAAGGATTATACAGCGGAGTAGAATTCCATCCGGTCGCAGATGATCTGAGGGAAATGATGAAAAAATATGCTCCGGCAATGGGTAACTTTAATGATGTTGCTGGTGAAAACATGGCAATGACTGTCAGGATCGTCACCCTCCGGGGCGCGGATCGAATTATTCGCCGGGCATTTGAGTATGCTCAGAAACACGAATATCCAACCGTAACCTTGGTGGAAAAGCCCAATGTTCTTCGGGAAACCAGCGGGATGATGGTCCGTGTTGCCCGTGAGATTCAGAAAGAATTCCCCTCCATCGAATTATGGGAAACTAATATAGATGCCCAGATGATGTGGATGCTAAAGAATCCTGAAAATTACGGGGTTATGGTGACTGGGAATCTATTCGGCGATATATTGTCTGATTTATCAGCTCAACTGGTAGGCGGTCTGGGATTTGCATCCAGCGGCAATATCGGGGATGAGTTGGCTGTATTTGAACCCACCCATGGCTCCGCTCCCAAATATGCCGGGAAATATATCGTAAACCCGCATGCGATGCTGCTAACAACCAAAATGATGCTGGAGTGGTTGGGAGAAACCGAGAAAGCAAATGTTCTGGAATCCGCGATCGCCGGTGTCATAAAAGACGGGAAAGTAAAAACTTATGATATGGGTGGAGATAGTTCAACAATAGATGTTGCCAAAGCCGTCGCAGAGAGACTCTAAGGATAGGCATGATTGATAAAGGGAGTGATGAATGAGTTCATTAAGCGGTCAAATGGCAAAATTTGCGATTGATTTACAATACGATCAGATCCCGGAAATATCGATTTGGGAAGCAAAGAGGTTTTTGCTTGACAGTATTGGTTGTGCCCTGGCTGCGGTAAATAATGATGATATGGCAGCTATGTACCGTTTCATAGAAAAATTAGGTGGTACACCGGAAGCTTCAGTGATCGGAAGGAATTTCCAGACCAATGCCGCCAATGCAACCCTGATGAATTGTTTGCTTACACGCGCTTTGGATTACAACGATATTTATTGGGAACAGGATCCTTCTCATCCATCAGATATGATTGGAGCTGCGCTGGCAGCAGCAGAAGTGAGTGGGAAGTCCGGTAAAGATGCGCTCGTGGCGATTATTATCGCCTATGAACTGGAACTGCGCTGGTGTCATGCGGCAAATCCTGGTCTGCGGGAGGTAGGTTGGCACCATGCCACACTGACCCAATTTGTCAGTCCCCTGGTGGCCGGAAAGATGTATGATCTTAGCCTGGACCAGATGATTGCTGCTGTGGGAATTAGCGGCAGCTCTCACTTTACTCTGGGGGGAGTAGTGGCAGGACACCTCACAAATATGAAGAACACGGCCGATCCACTGGCAGCCCAGGCAGGTGTTCTTGCTGCCCTGATGGCCAGGGAGGGCTACGAAGGTCCAGTAGAAGTCATCGAAGGCAAAGAAGGTTTGTTTGAAGTCGTCAATAATGTCGAATGGCAGCCGGAATGGCTCTTGAAAGGACTGGGTGAGGAATTCATGATCACTCAATGCAGCTATAAAGCCTTTCCCACGGAAGCGCTTACTCACCAGCCGATCAGTGCAGCGCTGCAGGTTTGCCAGGAACAAAACCTGACTGCAGAGGATATCAGCGAGATCCTGGTGGAAACTACAACCAGGGGAGCAGATATTCTTTCAGATCCCAGCAAGTATCAACCGACAACGAAAGAAACCGCGGATCACAGTCTGCCCTATGTGATTGCTGCAGCTGTTGCGGACGGTAATGTGCTGCCGGATTCCTTCAGTGATGAAAAACTTAAAGATCCCCGGATCTGGGATTTGTTAGGGAAAATCAAAGTCGTAGCCGATCCTGAGATCGATGCCATGTTCCCTGGCGTAAAAAGAGCCCGGGTCAGTATTACCAGCAATGCTGGTGAAACCCATACTGCCCAGGTTGATCACGCCAAAGGCTCACCAAAAAACCCAATGACCGATGAGGATATTGTTTCTAAATTCCGGGCTAATGCAGAAGGTGTACTTAACCCAACCCAACAGGAAAAGGTTATTGACCTGACCTGGCGATTTGATGAGTTGGAAGAGATCGGAGAGTATATGAAGTTGCTGGTGTAGGAGGTAAAATAATCCCAAAGACCCCGGAGTTTCTTTAAACTCAAGGATCTTCGATATGAACCCGGTCCTTTAATTAGACCGGGTTCCTGATTAAGTAGGTTAGAGCTCCCGAAGTTTTGAAACCTTCGGAGTTGATGAGCAATGTTTACCGATTTGTTGAGCTGGTAATTATTTCAGGTACTATGATCGAAAACGAATTGCAGCCGTCGGTGGTTTTTACCAGGGCGTATTCCGGATTTTCCCAATCAGATTTATCAGATGCTACCACCCAGGCAGTATTTTGATTAATAAAATCAAACTGACCGTCCCAATTGACAGATTTTATGTATTGCCAATTTTGACCACCATCATTGGAGCGGTATATATCTCTGGCCAGAGCATACATGATCGACTCATTGATATAAAAAATCTCACCTCCGGGTGCATCCAGGATATTCCAGTTCTGCCCACCGTCGATTGTCTTGTATAGGAAATCTTTCTCCATTCTCTGATCATTCTCATTATAAAGACAGGACAACCGAAACGATCCCTGTTGGGAAGAAACCAAGAAGGGATCATACAAGCCGCAAGCTCCTTCTAAAAAGACATCCGGTAATGAGGGAGGTGGGGGTATTTCCAGATCTTCCCAGGTAATTCCTCCATCCTGGGTCAGGCTAAGATGCACATAAGGTGTTACACCATCGAAATTTTTTGTTAACCAACCATACTGAGGGTTGATGAAGACAGCTTTGTTTTTATAGAAGCTCTGAATGGTTGAATCCGAATAAGGATCAAGAAGTAGTTCCCAGGAATCTCCACCATTTGAGGTATGGATTAAAGCTGTGTATACCTTGTGCATACCCGCATCGAGGAATTGAAAAACCCAGATGTGGTTTTCATCCAGGACGGAAACCATGGCTTCATGCATTGTCCTGTAATCCACTGGGACTACTTCCCAGCTTATTCCGCTGTTTTTCGTAGACCAGATCAGGTCAGATCCGGCATAATTCACCCAGGCGGTGTTGACATCCCAGATTCCCAAATCAACAGTGGTGAAACCTGGATCACCGGTTACCAGGGGTTGGGGAGGAGTAACGTCCTGCCAGGTATTTCCGCCATCTTCAGTTCTCAGAACATGTTCAATCTCGGGATCTTCTCCGGCGACTGCCCAACCTGCTAAATTGTTAACCATATGGATTTCATAGATAATTATGTCCGTTCCGGCTGGGAAAATGGGGATGAGATCTCCTGCCAGTACCTGGGTCATATCTTTGGTAGGTTCAATGGGGGGAGAATCCGGATCTGTACTACCATTTGTGCTATTTGGTTGGGGTGTATCAGTCACTTGCAGGAGAGGAGCTGTCGTGCTGATCTCTGCAGGAGGTTCTTCTGTGTCAATCGGCAGTTGCTTAGGCTCTGCTTGGGGATAATT
>JAZFRV010000318.1:0-3024 GCA_036445875.1 Anaerolineales bacterium | reverse complement strand
GGAGGCGAGAGTTGAGAGTTCAAACTCTCGCAGTTGGGAAACCTGTTCCCGGAAGGTTTGGTAAACAGGGTTAAGAGAAAGCTGCTGGTAATCGACCCATTCCCCTTTCTCATTCATCGCAATCGCTTTGAACCGGGTGATGGTTCCTCTAAATTTGACAACAAGGGAAGATCCTTCAAACCCCGAATCTTTTTGAGGTTCTTCTGGGTTTAGGAAAGACAAAGGGTCAATACCCAGGACGCGGTCCAGCAGTTTCTCTCGTCCAGTTAAGTATGTATCAAGTAATGTCATTTTAGACCTGCCCTTGCCTATTAATTAAGTTTATTGTGCCAATGATCCATCAGGGACAAAAGCAGCCCAGGCAAACCAGAAAGTATCGTGGTGGGGTAGTGGAACCAATCGAGTTCCTAGAAGGGGGCCGTCGATCGCTTCACCCAGAATATCCCAGATAGAATTGGTTTCCTGGTCCTCAAAAGTTCCATCCCCCTTGGCGATAAAGGTAAGAACCTGGTCCTTAACAGAACGGGAAAAGACACCCGTGGTTCCCACGTCTCTGCCATCAGAAATTGAACCGCTGTCTAGAGCAGAAGCAGTCCCTGATTTCCAGAAGATTGTGAAGGGCGTATCTGCCAGAGTTTCATTCATAACCCGGTTTTCTTTCAGTAGTTCCAGTGAAAAGGCTCCACCTTCGCCGCTCTCCAGCAAAATTCCCAGTACCCGGGCCATGGGGGGAAGACGGTCATTAAGGTCTCCAGTGAACAGGAAGGGAAAAGAATTGATATCGTCATACCCGGCGTAGGGATTTCGACCGTAACTTCTAGAGAAACCAGTTTGAATTGACAGCACCTGGCCATCCGGGTGTTTTGACTTGAAATCTGCCCAGGAGATAATCGCAGATGGAATAAACTCCAACTTAGTCCCGGTCAGATCTCCTACAATGGCCTCGCCATTAAACTGCTGCCACCAGGATTCGGTTTGGCGATCCCACATTACCAGGTCGCTGATTCTGAGATTGCCACTGGTGCCAAAGGTGAGAACTTCGCCATTGATCATTGGTCGGGCAAAAACCAGGGCAGTGTTGCAGAGTGGACAAAAAGTTACCACAACTGGTTGGCTATCGAATTCATCGTTCACGATTTCATGCCAGATTAAGATTTGCAGGGGATAAGCCCGAACCCCATCCTTTATTTCAAGAATGATGAGAGGCTCTACGTCTTCGAGCCAATTATCTGCGGATTCCACAGTTTCAAAACGGGGCGAGTCGATTGGCGGGATACCATCGCGAGGTGGACCACCGGAAAAGATTTCATCATAGGGAACACTGTGCAAACAGAAATTTGTGTCCCAACCATCAATCCGGAAGGCGGGAGGTGTGCTTCCAAAAGGATCTTCACAAACTGCTTCCTGGTGGTTTTCTTCTACAACAGGGGTATTTTCGGGCGCGACAATCACTGCCCTGCCCTCATTTGAGAGTGTGTCAGCTTGGTTTTCCGATTCCTCGGCAATGTTTGGAACTGCGCTGCAGGCGCTTACTAATAAAACAAAAATGGGGAGAATACCCCACGGGATCCAACTGGATTTCATAATCAGCTCCTTTAGCGCTGGTTTTTTGTGATTGCTGCCTGGAATTTGGTACCAGGTATCTATAGGATGCAGTCAGCGAATTGAAGCTTACTTGATTTATGTTTTTTCTAAACGAAGGAAACCATCGATATTGGAGATATGAAATCCATACCTGAGCATTTGTTCCTTTCTGAAATATTAAATAAATAGCATCAATCAAATTCCAGATAATCCACTCGTAATTTTCTAGTAGATCAGCATTTGTAACCAGAACATTATCAGAAACCAAATCAATCATGCTGTGTTCTAGCAATCATGGTTATAAAAAGATTATTAGGAAACAGAATAAATCAGAGGATAAGGAAAACAAAACACCGTTAAACGTAATTAGATAAAATCCCCAAAATAACCGAATTCATTTTTGGATAATTCTGTTCCTGATGTCTTCAATTGGTGTATTTGATCTTTTCAGTTCTTTCGGATCGTTTCATTTAGGATCTAAGAATTTTTACAAAAACCATCCCGAAAATGATAGAAAAGGAGTTATTGTGGTCTGGTTTGCATTAATTTTGGCGCTTGGGGTTGGTGGTTTGGTTGGTATATTTACCAGAAACCTCCGGAAAGCTCTCATATTTGGACTGATCACATTATTAGGGGGTATCAGTTTAAGCATCCTTATCATACTTAGTGGAATATTGGGGGGATAACAGGGCAAGGATTGAGGAAAAATCTATACATATTGTCCTGGAATTGGAGCATATCCAGATCCTGAAGACCAGCCTCACTATTATTTCAGATTAAATTGGGAATTGGCAGCAGTAAATAAATAGGTTAAACTCATATTCACTTTATCTGTTTCATTCCAATATCAGTAGGAAAAGGAGGACAGCATGAAAAGATCCAAACTTATATTTGTATTACTGACCGGGGCGCTAGTCCTGGGGGCTTGCAGCGGTTCAAGCGAGACCGATGCCAAGATCGTGGAAGAGGTCATGGCGACTGAGAAGCCTGCCAATACTCCCCTGCCGCCCACGCCGGAACCAGTCGCAACCGCAACTGCAACTGCAACCGAGGAGCCAGAACCAGTCATGCTTCCCGTCTCAATGATTTCAGCTCCCTTAGGCGAGGGGGATTTTAACCAATACAAGGTAGAATTGCCAGGAATGATGCCTCTTGATTTTGAAGAAAGTGATCTGCCAGCCCCTCCCGGATCGGTTACTGCCAATTGGTTCACATCCGGCGGCTTTTATGTTGTGGCTTACTACGGATTAGATCTTGAAGTCAGCGGACCACTCTGCCCGGGCAACTCAATCCTTTCCGGGGGAGGTTGGCTGCATGTGTCCAATGCCCCCACAGAAGAAGGCGCCTGTGAAGGTTTCCCCACTTTGACAGATGATCCAGAAGTTGGTCCGATGGATTGCCATGGCACGTTATTCTATCGAACGGCTATCCCCAGCGACC
>JAZFRV010000317.1:0-4779 GCA_036445875.1 Anaerolineales bacterium | reverse complement strand
CTGGGACCGTGGTGACTACTATCAGTCACCCACATTATAAAAACCGTCGCTTGCTGGTTGTCCAGCCGCTGATCGTTCCCGGTGATCCTGTCCAGGGAGATTTTGTCGCTCTGGATAATTCCCAGGCAGGTGTGGGAGATACTGTATTGGTGAACAGGGAAGGCAATGGCGCCCGCCAGATCCTGGATAATCCAGATGGCTGTGTGATTTCAGTGATTGTTGGCATAGTGGATTCATTGCATATTGAAGGCTGGGATTGACAGGAATGCGTAAACCTTTAATCGCTGGCAACTGGAAAATGCATAAAACTGAGGCGGAAGCGATTTCCCTGGTTCGCAAATTAATCCAGGGTGTAAAATCGCAGACCGCCGTAGATGTACTACTTTGTCCCCCGTTTACCTCCTTGTCGCAGCTGCATAAATTACTGGTTAGTTCCCCGATATTATTGGGAGCCCAGAATATCTCTGAACAAAAAGAGGGTGCATATACCGGGGAAATTTCTGCTGAAATGGCAAGCGAATTTTGTTCCCATGTTATTCTGGGGCACAGTGAGCGTAGAGCAATTTTTCATGAGTCAGATGAATTGATCAACCAGAAAATCCAATCAGCCTTGAGTGTTGATTTAATTCCTGTTCTATGTGTGGGTGAGTTATTGGAAGAAAGAGAGAGTGGGGAGGCAGCGAATGTGATCTCCCGGCAGCTGCAAGCAGGTCTAAAGGGGATTCATTTGCCAGATTCGGAAAAGCTTGTGATTGCCTACGAACCAATCTGGGCTATCGGGAGTGGAAAATCGGCTTCTGCGGATGATACGGGAAGTTTAATCGGGGGAGTAATCCGGCCAACCCTCGCTGGAATATGGGGCGATGATACTTCTCAGAAGATCCGGGTACTTTATGGGGGATCTGTGAACCCGGGAAATGCCCGTGGATTTTTCAGCCAAGCTGAAATTGATGGAGCGCTGGTGGGTGGCGCGTCCCTATCTGCGGATAAGTTTTTAGGGATTATCGAACAAACCTTCTAACGAGATAACGCCGTGATATGTGGTTCTTAAGTGTCGTGGAATTCGTCAGGATTCTGACAGGACAATCGTCCATCCTTCTTTAGCCAAATGACTTATTTTTAACCTGGATGGTAAAATCCAGAATGAATGGTTTTAAATAATAAATAATTAGAATAACCAATTTGTCATGTTATGGGGCAGACAACATTGACTGGAGAATTGAGCCATGGATAAAAATTTCCAAATTAATTTAAAGAAATACGCAGACCTGGCAGTAAATATTGGTTTGAATTTACAACCCGGGCAAAAATTGATAATGCAAGCCCTAAAATATGGAGGCGTACCGATTCAAACCGCCCCCCTAATCCGGGAGTTAGCAGCCAACGCTTATCTGGCTGGTGCTCCGCTGGTGGATGTTCTCTGGCGGGACGATGATCTTAACTTAATCCGGTTTAAGTACGCTCCCAGGGATTCCTTCGAAGAATTCCCTGCCTGGCAGGCGGAAGGTATTCTAAAAGTTATTGAAAATGGGGGCGCGATGCTCTCAATTTCTGCCTTTGATCCAGATCTGATGGAAGGCCAGGACCCGGACTTATTGAGTAAACAGCAAACGGCTATCAGGAAATACTGGAAACCGATCAGTAATCATATTGGGAAAAACACCATGAATTGGACGGTTTTATCCATTCCTGTCGCTGGTTGGGCCCGGAAAGTGTTTCCGGACCTGCCTGAAGCAGAACAGCAGCCTGCTTTATGGGATGCATTGTTTAAGATTTGCCGTGTATATGAAGATGATCCTACTGCTGCCTGGCAAGCTCATATCATCAAATTGGGAAAGCGGAGTAAGTATCTCAACCAAAAAAATTATTCAAGTTTGTATTACACTGGTCCAGGAACGGATTTACGGATAGGATTACCGGAAGGACATGTCTGGAGATCAGCCGGATTTAAAACACAGGGTGGTATTCCTTTTACGGCCAATATACCAACTGAAGAAGTCTTCACTCTGCCGGATCGTCGCCTCACCGAGGGTACGGTCAGTTCATCTCGCCCGTTGGCGTATTCAGGCAATGTAATCAAAAATTTTAGTTTAACCTTTAAGGAAGGAAAAGTTGTTGATTTTTCAGCAGAGCAAGGAGAACCGGTGCTGAAAAATCTGTTGAATGTGGATCCGAATGCCAATATGTTGGGGGAGGTCGCTTTGGTGCCCAACAGCTCACCAATTTCTCAATCCGGCCTGCTGTTTTATAATACGCTGCTGGATGAAAATGCCTCATCCCACCTGGCTCTGGGAAGCGCCTATCGCTTCAGCATTGAGGGTGGTGAGAAGCTGTCTACTGAGGATTTTAATGCTCTTGGAGGGAATACCAGCCTTATCCATGAAGATTTTATGGTTGGTTCTGGGAAGTTGAATATTGATGGTATCCTTCCCGATGAAACCAAAGAGCCAGTGATGCGTGACGGAGAGTGGGCAGTTAAACTTTAATCAGGTAATAACTTAAATAAATGACCAGTACCTGAAAATCGCCTGGTGAAAGTTTTTCAAAGCAGGCTGCCCGATTCTTTTCCAAGAATATAATCTTTTTCTGAGATATTGAATTTTGGAATTTGAGAATCAGAGCTTATGTCCCAGACAACGGTTTCTGAAATCGCCCGAGGAGTATTCTTAACCCAGCTTCAATCCATGCAAGCTCACCTGCCGGGTTGTATCGAGGGCGTAGATCCCATTCATGTGCACGATCTCCGGGTGGCTAACCGACGGACTCGGGTGGCTCTGATTGAGTTTAAATCCCTTTTTTCCGAAAATATTCTCCTGGAGTTCCAAGAATCTTTTCACTGGATACATCATGTAACCATTGTTGTGAGGGACCTGGATGTTAGCTTGGCATTATTACCTGAGTATCAACGACAGCTCCCAAAAAGATGGCGGACATATCTGGAACCATTGAGAACCCTCCTTCGGGAAAAGCACAAAATTGCCCAGGTGGAGCTGATAATGAACTTCGATTCTGATAGGTTAAAAAAGATATATGCCGATTGGTCTGAGCTGCTGGATGGAGATCTTCTAGATAAATCGTCGCTCGCTATAGAACCCGCCAGGGAATATGGCTGCCGCAGGATCATCAAACGTTACCAGCGTGTGCGCAAGAATGGCAAAAAACTTAGTAAAAAAAATCCCGCTGAAGAGTTCCACAAATACCGGATCACAATAAAAAAATTACGATATCTGATGGAATTTTTTCGTCCAGTCCTGGATTCTGAAGAATTCGCCTCAATCCGAACCAAGCTGAAGGCGGTTCAGGATGCTGAAATCCAGACAGTTAAAGTATGCCTGCTCTCTGAGGAGCTTCATCAACAGGGATAGTCAACCAATGCAATGCTTGCACTTGGTCAGCTGATCGGGAATCTGGAGAAAAAACAGCGACAAAGTAAAAAGTCATGTTTGGTCCAGGTTCGCTGGATTATTGAAGATACCACCGCCCGATCTTTCCAGAGCTATTTTAAATATCCGGTAGAACATTGATTGGCGTTTGTTGGATTTAAATCCAAATCTGTCAGTCCATTGTCTTCAGTCGGTTTACCTTTATCTTGGGAGTTCACAAATAGGGAGAAGAATATGGTAAGATGCTCCCTATGTTTAAGCCCATCCACTGGAAATCTTTCCCGCAGAAATTTTTTATTGCCCAGATAGGTTTTGCCATTTATGGTCTGTCAATTGCCTTAATAATCCAGGCAGACCTGGGCACAGGTCCCTGGGCAGTCTTAGCAGTTGCACTTGCAGATCTGACTGGTACTACCCCAGGAACCATGCTAGTCCTGACCGGACTGTTGGTTTTAGTGGGAGCAATCAGTATGAAAGAGAAAATAGGCTGGGGAACAGTGGGGAATATTCTTTTTATTGGTCCCTGGCTGGATTTTTTCTTAATCTTTATCCCTTCCCTTAAAGGTAACCTGGTATATCAAATCGTGGGGTTACTTGTCTCAATTGGACTCTCCGGTATTGCCACGGGAGTTTATATCAGTGTAAATGCCGGAGCAGGACCCCGGGATTCTCTTATGATGGCGATCTCGCGGATATCTGGACGAAGTGTTCAGTTGTCCCGGGCTGTAATTGAGGTGTTAGTGGTGTTAGTTGGATGGTTGCTGAAAGGACCGGTAGGAATTGGTACACTTTTGTTTGCGCTGTTGATAGGACCGGCAGTCCAGGGAAGTTTCCGCATTTTTAAGGTCAAACTTCCCAATTCTAAAGAAGAAGGTTCATGACTCAGGCTCTGATCCTTTATAATTCTCTTTTGGTTTTGATAACTATTGGTCTGGTGGTTTTTCTTAATCGGATCAAAGCCAAGAGCCCAATCGAGCGGACGTTCCTGTTGGTAATAACACAGATTTTCGCCATATTCCTGGCTGCAATTCTTTATCCTATAGATGGATTTGGTCGTTTTCAGCTTCTAGCCTGGGGTGTATTCCTTTATATACCTATTTTCCTGATTGGCTCTGGAGTAATTCTACTTAATGAATCCCGTTTATTTGTTGTTATTCTTCTGGTTTTGGTTGCGATAATCTTCGCGGTCGGAGTGGATGCGTTCTTGGTTGAACCCCAACGGATTGAAGTAACCCATTCTATAGTATATTCATCAAAATTGGAAAGACCTATTAAGGTAGCTTTGCTGGCAGATATTCAGAATGATAATCCCGGTCCTTATGAAGCCAGGGTCCTGGCATTAACAGAAGCAGAAAATCCAGACTTGGTGCTGCTAGCTGGTGATTACCTGCAGATC
>JAZFRV010000316.1:0-10827 GCA_036445875.1 Anaerolineales bacterium | reverse complement strand
GTAATCCGGCTCCCAGGGCTGCTGCAACAGGTTCTTCAATTAGATAGGCATGGCGGGCTCCAGCAGCCATGACTGCATCGTATACAGCTCGTTTTTCCACCTCTGTGACACCTGCGGGTATACCGATAATAACCCGAGGGCGGGGAATTGGGACAATACTTTGCTGGTGAGCTCTGGCGATGAAATATTCCAGCATTGCTTGGGTAATCTCAAATTCAGAAATAACTCCATCCCGAAGAGGTCGAAGGGTAATAATATCAGCAGGTGTCCTGCCGATCATTTCCTTGGCAGCAGAACCAATCGCAATCGGTTCTCTGGTTCGTTTATTTATCGCAACCCAGGATGGTTCCTGAATTACTATTCCTTTTCCCCGGACATGCACCAGGGTGTTCGCTGTTCCTAAATCAATCCCGATATCTAATGAAAAATATCCCAACAGCCAATCGAAGGGAGAAAATGCCACTTCACACTCCTTTTTTTTATCTGACCAGCTAGATTATACCAGTTTAAGAATAATCTGTACTCTGTGGGGTGAAGGGTAGTTTTCCGATAAAAAGGGGGCTGTTTTATCTCCAATTATTGACTTTTAATAATGAAAATAGCCTTATAATATATTGGAAAAAACTATCTAAAGATCATCATTGATTTTCATGACAGATTGGTTCCCGGGGGGGTATTTATTGCCAATTTGAATTGAGTATAATAGAAGTATTACTTGATTTGAAGGAGATTCCTATGGCAAAGAAAAAACTGACAACAGATATTTCCCAAGTGCTGGTATTTCCATTTCAAGATGAAGCCTGGGTAAAAAAAATGGCTATTGCCAGTTTATTAATCTTTGTCAGTTTTATTCCGATAATCCCGATGGTCTTTCTCCTGGGATACCTGGCTGAGATTATTCGCAGGATCGCTGTAAACGGAGAACCACCATCTCTCCCAGAATGGGATGACTTGAGTGTTTATTTTCAAGATGGATTCCGACTCTTTGGAGCAGGAGCTTTATATTTGATTCCCTCAACCCTCCTATTGATTATTGGATATGTCTGTATGTTTATACCAATAGTAATTATGGAAGCTGAAAGGCTGAGTGATGGGGAAGGCATGATTCTGATGATTGCTGGATACCTGGCTGGATTTGGATTGATGGGAATAGGGGCCGTTTTGACCATGGTTACTGGTGTAGTTCTCCCTGTTGCAGGATCCCATATAGTTGTAAAAGAAGAATTTTCTGCTGCTTTTAAATTTGGAGAAATTTGGGACATATTTAAAGCCAATTGGAGTGGCTTCCTGGTTGCATTTCTGATCATCATTGGTGGTTTTGTTGTTTTATCTTACGGTTCATATTTATTGGTTGTTACTGTAATCTTATGTTGTTTATATCCATTTGTACTCAGTTTAATGTTTACCTACCTAGCCCTGGTTGGATCTGCCCTGGTCGCTGATGCTTACCGAGTAGGAGTGGATAATTTGCCGGCAGAATAATAATAAAGTGTTCATACCCAATAAATACAAAGCAAACAGTATCCTATAATGATACTGTTTCTTTTTAAATGGGGTCCTCTTGAAAAGCAGAATTAAAAAGTGTATAGTGAAGAATAAGCGTATTCCTGAAGGGAGTTAGATCAAGCTCAACCTTGTGGAAAACGCAAAGGGTGGAATTTGTGAAGACCAATGGGGGATATATAAGAAAGGCTTGTTCTTGTATCCTGGGATTTGTGATGGCGTGTTTGATTTCTGTTGGGTGTGGAAAATTACCGCACCGAATATCTGTTTGTGATCTGCAGGGAGATGGTGAAACCTCCCCATATTTTGGACAGAAAGTTGAAATTTCGGGGATTATCACTGCTGACTATGAAGATCAACCCTCCGAAGGTTTTTTTATCCAGGATAAAATATGCAGCGATGAATTAGATACTGGGATATCAAGTGGTGTATTTGTTTTAACTTCAGGTGGGTTTAATCAGGTCACCCGGGGGGATGAGGTGTCTGTCTCTGGTATTGTGGTAGAGTTTTTCCGGGAGACTATCCTTGTGGCAAGTGAAGATTCGATTCAGATCATTTCCGTAACCAATTCCCTGCCAGATATGATCAACCTTAGTACCCGGTTCTTATCTGGAGTTAACTCAACTGAATATGAACCCTGGGAGGGAATGCAGGTATCTCTTCCTTCTGCCATTGTTATTGAATCAGCTGATAAGCGGGGTAGTTTTTTGGTCCTTCCGGATTTTAATCGGATTGATTCCCAATTTCTTGGTAATAATGAGGTCAAGGGGATACTCCGGATTATCCAGGATCAGACTAATTTACGGCTGTCATCAGCTGTAGTCGGGGATTATATCCATAACCTGAAAGGTTTGATTCGCCAGGATCATGATGGTTATATTCTGCACTTAATTGAACCTGAAAGTGTGATCTTGGAAAAACCCAAAGATTCATTTGGAATTATCTTATCTGAAGAAAAGGTTGGCAATAATCATACGCCAACAATATCGCCAACAATAACTATAACTTTGACAGGTACTCCAACTCCTTATCCTGTAGATTTATTAATTACGGAATTATTACCCAATCCAAAAGGAACGGAGCCGGATGGAGAATGGATTGAGATCTATAATCCCGGGGCACGCGACTTACCGTTAACTGGTATCAAGATCGGAGATGAAATTGCCTCCGGTGGGAAAGAGGGAATGTTCCGTTTCCCGGATGGATCTATTATTGGAGCCAAGGAAGTTCTGGTCATAGGAAATAAAGCAGCCACATTTAGATCAGTTTATGGATTTTATCCAGATTTTGAGTTTGAAGATAGTGATAATTTGATCCCGGATCTAATTCCGTATCTGGACTGGAGTGGAAATTCTGTCCAGTTCAGCAATGGAGGAGATGAGGCACTCCTGTTGGATCCTTGGGATAATATTATCGATCAGATCAGTTATGGAGATTCTGATTACGCAGCCTTTCAAAAACCGGTAGCAGCTCCTAAAGAGGGGAATACGCTGGAAAGATATCCTCCTGATCAGGACACGAATCAAGCTGGAGATTGGAGGGAACGAGTAGGGGGATCACCAGGTAGACTTGACCAGACCCTTCCAACGCCTGTGATCATCTCAACACCCAGCCCTCAACCAACATCAACTTTTTCACCTTCCCCATCTATGACCTTTACACCTGCCATTCCATCAATAACTCCAGCGCCAATATGGTTGCTGATTAATGAAATAATGGCGAATCCCGCGGGAGCTGAACCGGAGGGGGAGTGGATCGAGATATTAAATCCCAATGATGAATCAATGCCCTTAACGGGGGTAAAAGTCGGGGATGCTGTCCATCCCGGAGACCCGGAGGGCATGCTGCTCTTCCCAGAGGGAGATGTGATTGAACCCGGGGAGTTGATTATTATTGCCTACCAGGCTGTGGATTTTGAGTCTACTTATGATTTCAAACCCGATTATGAAATGTCTGCATCTGATCCTGCTGTTAAGCTGCTGATTCCTTATCGCTCTTGGGCTGGAGGAAAGATCAAATTCAATAATTCGGGGGATGACTTGGTTATTCTGGATGGCTGGGATGAGATTGTAGATACCCTGGCATATGGCAATTCGGATTTCATTTTATTCCAGCCTTGTGTATCAGCCGCGAAGGAGGGATATTCCCTGGCGCGATATCCGGCAGGTATTGATACCGATACCGCCGGTGACTGGAAAGAATCTGAGATCCCTTCCCCGGGAGAAATAAATTCTGGACCTCCAACCAATACGCCCACCATTGCCCCGTCTGCATCTGAAACTCCCACCCTGGGATTGACTCCCAGTTTAACATTATCGCCATCCCTAACTTGTTCTCTTACTGTACAGGTAAGCCCTACTTCTTCCCCTGTATTCACAATCCAAGAGACATCCACTGACACGCAGATGCCTCCTACTGCCATTTCACACACGCCTTCTGTAACTGATAATAATACAATAACGGCAACAATCCGAGCGAGCCTGACTCCACTGCCATCGCTCACAGACTCTCCAACTCTGACCCCTCATTATTCAGCCACTATATTTCCAGTCGAAACACCAACGATGACTTCTGTTTCTCCCACACCTGCTTCAACTCCGGAATTTATTGAGGATCTCCAGATCGTGTTAAATGAGATTCATGCAGATCCTGATCCAGTTAATGGAGATGCAAATGGTGATGGAGAAGTTAATTACGATGATGACGAATTTTTGGAATTCATTAATCTATTGGATACGGATCTGGACATCAGTGATTGGGAAATTACCGATGCAGCCCGATCGCGATTTAGTTTTCCAGGGGGAACAGTACTATCTCCTTACTGCCCGATAATTGTGTTTGGTGGAGGTACTCCTGAAGGAGATTTTGGCGGCAGTCTGGTACTCACGGCTGGGTCCCTGGCTTTAAACAATACCGGGGATACGATTTCACTCTGGGATGAAGAAGGAAATCTTCGACTGCGATTATCTTATGGTCCCGAAGGTGGATTAAATCAATCATTAACTAGAAATCCTGACCTGATAGGATATCCACTCGAAGTTCATAGTGAGTCACCATCTGCAGAAAACAGATTGTATTCTCCGGGATTAAAACTTAACGGAGAAATTTTTGAAATCTGTCCTTAAATATATTGAGCCGCCTCTTGGCGGAAGCGGCTCTAGATGAGGAGGGTGAAGCGTTCCCTCGTAATCCCCGAAAAAACTAAATCTGGCGGATGACCAGTACAACCGATCCCTGCACTTCAATTTCGTCAGAAGAATTCACATAAATTGGATCCATAGTGGGATTAGCAGGCTGCAGTCGAACCCGATCTCCTTCGTGATAAAAGTGCTTCAGAGTGGTTTCATTTTGATCAATTAATCGGACTGCGACCATTTCTCCATTTTTTGCTTCCTGAACGGGTTTCATAATGATCACGTCCCCGTCATTGACCATAGCGTCGATCATCGAGTCGCCAGATACTTCCAGGGCAAATAGATTTTCTTTCTGGACATTAAACGGAATCAAAGATTCTGGAATGTCAATATTTGATTCTGCATCAAAAAGACTGAAGTCAGAATCTGGGATAGGAATCGGTTCACTGGCCACAATTCGTCCAACGATTGGAATTGTTAAAGAGTGGGAAATGTCCTCAACAACCTTTTTGACATTTCCCAGGACCTGGTCAACCTTTTCTTGGGCAGCCCCCTTGATTTTTAAACTGCGGGAAATATTTTCGCTGCGTTCAATGTATCCCATCTCTTCCAGCTGTTCGAGGTAATAGTTGACCATTGAGGTGGAAGTGATGTCCGTTCGGGCGCATATCTCCCTGTAGGATGGAGCATATCCATGTTTAGCGCGGAATTCCTGGATGACATCCAAGACCTGCTTATGGCGTTCTTTTAGTTGTTTCCGGGCTTTCGGAGCCATTCTCGAACCCTCCCGTGGCCTAGATAAAAAGTAGAATATTTGTGCTAGTGAAAATTATACACGAACATACGTTCTGTGTCAAGCATGATCAATCGAAGTTGTTTGGTAGAATAATCGAAATTTATTCTATTTATAAGATCCAGAAAGAATTGAACCAATCTCTGATATAAGATATAATTTTTTTCTAACTGGTAAATGATTTCGGGAACAGGAAAAACCATCCTTACCTGAGGAATTAGATCATTATTTCATCCAATCTTTACCAAACAGGATTTCGGGGAGGGCATTTTGAGTAAAAAAGGAACAGCTGGAAATCAGGGACCGGAAATACGGTCAGATTGTTATGTTGCTTTTGATTTGAAGTCCAGTGGGGGCAGAGAAATCATTCTCACCAGTAAAGTCGACGCATTATACAAAAAGTCAATCCAGGATTTAGCTCATCAAATCCTGGATTTTTTCAATATAAAGGACGCCAAACTAGAAATCATAGATCGGGGAGCGCTGACGTTTGTACTTGCCGCGCGAATTGAATCTGCCATAAATGAATGTCTGGAAACCGGAGAAGAGTTTTGGCTGGATATGCTCCCGGAAAACCAGTACCAAACTGAAAAAGACCGGATCCGGCGGTCCAGGTTATATCTCCCCGGCAATACTCCAAGATTAATGCTGAATGCAGGTGTCCACCAACCGGATGGGATTATCCTTGATCTGGAAGACTCTGTCGCCCCTGACAAAAAAAATCAAGCACGCCTGGTGGTTCGGAATGCATTAAGACAGGTAAATTTTTATGGAGCGGAAAGGATGGTCCGGATCAACCAGATACCAATGGGTTTGGAAGACCTAACCTTCATTGTTCCACATCATGTAAACCTGATCTTACTTCCAAAATGTGAATCTGCAGATCAGGTTCAAGCAGTAGATCGAAAGATCACCGACATTCTATCTGATTCTGGTAAGGATTATCCGATTTATATCATGCCCATTATTGAAAGTGCGCTTGGTGTCATCCAATCCTTTGAAATTGCTTCCTCCTCAGAGCGAGTTGCCGCGCTGGCGATTGGTTTAGAAGACTATACTGCTGATCTGGGAGCGCCCCGGACAAAAGAAGGACGGGAGACCTTTTTTGCCCGCAGCCAGGTAGTAAATGCTGCCCGCGCAGCAGGTATTCAAGCGATTGACTCGGTTTTTTCTGATGTTGGTGATATGGATGGTTTGAGGGAAGTGGTCCTGGAATCTAAATCCCTTGGATTCGACGGCATGGGCTGTATTCACCCCCGGCAGATTAAAGTAATTCATGAATCATTTCAACCAACCGAAGCAGAAATTACCAGGGCAGAGAAAATTGTAAGAGCATTTGATGAAGCTACTTTAAAAGGATTGGGTGTAGTATCACTGGGATCGAAGATGATTGATCCCCCAGTTGTAAAAAGAGCGCAGAAAATGATAGACCTGGCTGTGAAATCAGGGCAAATGCCAGATAATTGGAAAGAGCTGGGGACTGATCCAGACCAATGATTTTCAAGAAGGAAAATAGGAATGGGTTTTATGGCAACTAAATTCGTAAAAAACGCTGTGGGAAGAATGATACCTGAAAAAATAAACGGGAAAACAGTGATTCCATTTCAGGGAGTTCATAAGTATAAAACGACCGGTCGCAGGTATGCACCGCCACTGCCATCCAGTGCGGATTACCCTGAAGACGGCAACAAGCTGGTTGTGGACTTAAAGACAGCGTTAAAGAAGGCCGGGCTAAAAAACGGGATGACGATATCAACCCATCACCATTTCCGCAACGGGGATCTGGTAGCTAACCAGATATTTAAAATTGCCTCGGAAATGGGAATTAAGGACCTGGTCTGGTTTCCATCCGCATCTTTTCCCTGCCACGAACCCATTATTGATTACCTGAAAGATGGCACAGTCCATCATATTGAAGGCAGCATGAACGGTCCGCTGGGCCGGTTTGCGTCCCTGGGGAATATGAAAGGAACGGGAGTTCTGCGATCACACGGTGGGCGTTACCAGGCTGTTCAGGACGGAGAGGTAGTTATAGATATCGCTGTCATCGCGGCGCCGACAGCAGATCCCTTTGGAAATGCCAATGGTTTATCAGGCGATTCAGCCTGCGGGTTGCTTGGTTTTGCTCTGGCAGATTCGCAATATGCCCATCAGGTAATCGTAGTCACAGATAACTTGATTCCATTTCCCTGTATCCCCTGGCAGATTCAAGGGAATTACGTGGATCATGTTGTGGAAATGGATCAGATTGGCATTCCTGAGAAGATTATTTCTGGTACAACCCGCATCACAAAAAGCCCGGACCGACTTTATATAGCTGAGTTAACTGCAAAATTCTGTGATGCTGCCGGGATCATCCAGGAAGGGTTCTCATTCCAGGCGGGTGCTGGCGGCACTTCACTGGCGATTGGAAATTATTTTGGTGAGATCATGCGGGAAAAGGGAATTAAAGCCCGTTTTGCGCGAGGAGGAAGTAATCAATATCTGGTTGATATGTTGGAAGACGGGTTGATTGACTATATTCTGGATGGTCAAACCTTTGATTTAGCCGGAGTGCGTTCCATGAGGGAAAATCCGAATCATGTCAATACCAGCCCATTTACCAGTTACAACTATCATGGTAAAGGAAACTTTGCAGGTCTTGTTGATGTGGTAATTTTAGGCGCGACCGAAGTTGATCTGAATTTTAATGCCAACGTGGTTACTCACTCCGATGGATATTTACTTCATGGCATCGGCGGCTGGCAGAATTGTCTGTTTAGTAAAACTGTTATTTTACCTATTCCTCTATTCCGGGACCGGATCCCGATTATCAGGGATGAAGTTACAACCATATGTGGTCCAGGTGAATTGATTGATGTGGTTGTCACTGAACGGGGCATAGCCATCAATCCCCGGCGGAAAGATTTGCTAAAGAAAACCAAAAACTCCAACCTGTCAATTTTAACCATCGAGCAGTTAAAGGAAGAAGCGGAAAAGATTTGTGGGAAACCTGAAACGGTGGAGTTTGGAGACCGGGTTATTGCAGCTATTAATTGGGTCGATGGAACCGTAATTGATGTAGTTAGACAGGTAATTGAATAGAGAGGATATAAAAACCCATGAAAATTGATGAACTCTGGCCTGAACTGGCCTGGATATCTGATGAAGAGCTGCGTGAAAAAACAACAAAAACCTGGCAGCTGGCTCTGGAAAGAAGTGTCTTAGCCCCCGAAGATTTACAACGGATTCCCTTTACTTTGTTGGCAGGACCGGATCTGCAAGTCAGCTTCATGGCTCACAAGCGCTGTGTTGTACATGTAGCCCGTGAAAGTGCATTGAAAATGATTGATTTTTTCGGTGATGAACTTCCCGTAAGCATAGATGTGGTGATTGCTGGAGCGATCCTGGCAGATGTGGGAAAATTGCTAGAATACGAATTGGACGATAAGGGCAATTCGTTCCAGGGAATGTATGGTAAATATCTCCGCCATCCTTTCTCAGGAGTCTCACTGGCTGAAGAATGTGGTGTGCCAGCTGAGGTGTGTCATATCATAGCAACTCATGCGGGTGAAGGCAACCTGGTGAAACGAACAACGGAAGCATATATTGTCCACCACGCCGATTTTATGACCTTTTTACCCTTTAAAAGCAGGCTTGAGGTCTGACCTTAAAGGAGATCTTTTTATTCTGGTTGATTCCCTCAATAGATTAACAGGAAATCCTATGCCCCAAACTTTTGCAGAAAAAATCCTTGCGAAAAAAGCTCAATTGGCAAAAATTGACCCGGGTCAAATTGTTGAGATCACACCGGATGTGGTCCTCTCTCATGACAACACTGCTCCGATCTACGGGTTATTTCAGCGAATGGGCGGCGAAAAAGTATTTAACCCGGACATGCATGCCATTATTCTGGATCATGCCACCCCTGCGCCCAGCACCAAACATGCGGAAAACCACCGGATTGTCAGGGAATTTGTAAAGGATCAAGGAATAAAGAATTTTTATGATATCGGTCGAGGAATCTGCCATCAGATCCTGGTAGAGTCAGGGCTTGCTTTACCTGGTGAGGTGATTTTAGGATCGGATTCGCATACTCCCCATGCGGGAGTGATGGGTGCTTTCGCAGCAGGAATCGGCCGGACAGAAATGGCATCTATCTGGGCGATTGGTGAGATCTGGCTTCGTGTTCCAGAAAGTATGAAAATTATGGTAAATGGAAAGCTTCCAGTCGGAGTGACTTCCAAAGACCTGGCGCTTTATATTATTGGTGATCTTAAGGCTGATGGTGCTTTATATATGTCCGTGGAATGGCATGGGGAAGCCATTGAAGCCCTGCCATTAAGTCAGCGCGCGACATTAACTAACCTGATGGCAGAAATGGGCGCTAAAAACAGCTATATACCACCTGATCAGCTGACTTTTAATTATCTTAAAGATCGGGCTCGGCGGGAATTTGAAGCGATCTATCCTGATGAGAATGCCCAATACACGGTGGAAATGAATTATGATGCTGAAAATATTGAACCCATGATCGCTTGCCCCCATACAGTTGATAATGTGAAGCCGCTCTCAGCGGTCAGGGGAACTCCCATTGATCAGGCTTTTCTTGGTACTTGCACTAATGGAAGATTTGATGATCTGGCTGCAGCAGCAGATGTGCTGGAAGGCAGGAAAATTGCCCCGGGAAAACGTATGATTGTGATCCCCGCTTCTGAAGCAGTGTACCTGGCTGCCCTGCAGGCTGGGTACCTGGAAACATTTCTCAAAGCCGGTGCAGTAGTAGAAAGCCCGGGATGTGGCCCCTGTATGGGAAACCATATGGGAGTACCTGCAGTTGGAGAAGTATCCATCAGTACAGCCAATAGAAATTTTCAAGGACGGATGGGAACAAAAGAAAGTGAAGTTTACCTGGCAAGTCCTGCTGTGGTTGCCGCGTCAGCAGTTGCGGGAGAGATACAGCATCCAAAAGACATCTAGAAAATAAATAATTTCAGGAAGTTCGTAGGAGTTTTTTATGGTAAATATCCAGGGACGAGTCTGGAAATATGGAGATAATATCAACACCGATGTGATCTTTCCAGGGAAATATACTTACACGGTCAGTGATCCTCAGGAAATGCCCCTTTATGCTCTGGAGGACCTGGACCCCAGATTTGCAGGAGAAGTTCAAGCCCAGGATGTGATTGTGGGAGGGATAAATTGGGGTTGTGGTTCATCCAGGGAGCAGGCTGTGGTTTGTTTGAGTGAAGCAAAAGTCGGAGCAATAATTGCCAAATCCTTTGCGCGCATTTATTATCGCAACTGTTTAAACAACGCTCTGCCTGTCATTGTCTGCCCGGAGGCTGTTGATGCCATCCGGGATGGAGAAACAATTGAGATTGATATGGATGACGGAAAAATTACCTGTAAAGATGG
>JAZFRV010000315.1:0-3892 GCA_036445875.1 Anaerolineales bacterium | reverse complement strand
AAGGTGGAATATGAAGAGCAAACCCTTGAAAACTTAAGATTATTTGACCGCCGAACTTACGGAAGTACTGAATTGATCTTTTATATAGTGGCTGATGAGGTTGAGATAAGTCAGGATAAATTAGATTAATAACATTTTTGGCTTGGATATACTAGATTTTTCAGGAAACGGGATCCTGGAAAGATGCCGTTTCCTGAAACTAACCCTGCTAATCACCAAAACGAACGTCTAATCTTCCTTGCTGGTTGTATTGATAGTGAGCAGAGAAAGGAGCATCACCCAGGGATTGAACCATTACCCTGGGAAGCAGAATTGGCAGATCTTCTACCAGGTTTTTTTTCAGAACCTCGCCGAAAGGTACCCATTCCAATTCTCCTTCTTCGGATCCTGATAGAGTACCCTCTGGGCAGATTCCTTTCATTACATAGAGGCCAATCCCAATATTTTCCCCCGCATCTACTGTGACAGTTCCACACAACCAGAGAGTATCTGCAATTAATCCCGTTTCCTCTAGCAATTCCCGCCTGGCAGCCGATAAAACATCTTCGCCCCGTTCCACGTGTCCTCCAACTCCATTGTACTGATTAGCCCAGATCCGTTTATGTGGTGCGCCTTTTAACAATAAAACTGATTCCCCGCGAGTGATAAAAATCAACGTTCGGGGAATCAGCATATAACGATCTTTGTTAACGCCTTGATCAGATATTGGCATGTTAATCTGCTAGATCTGTGGTATCTTCCTGTTTTACTCCACCCAGCAGGTAATCTTCGAGTTTGGGTTCAATGACTACTTCACGGATATGCTGATCTACATATTGGCGAGTATCTGCCATTCCGAGTCTGTCGAATAGATCCCGGAATTGGATTTTCCAGGCTGCGTTGACCTTTGCCAACTGGTCCGGGGATAATCTCCAGATCTTCTTTTTAAATTCACCAAGAGCCCGTTTCCTGGTTTTGTAGTAGAACTGCTCATCTGTCTGGCCAGATTTCCGTTCATGAGCGTAGTTCTTATCGAGGTAGGCATAAATCTCACTCTTCAGATCTGCTGGCATTTTATCATAAAGGATATTCATGAAATTGGTCGCCAGGTGTACTTCAAGGGTTTCATATTCAGCAAATTTACTGAAAGCTGTTTCCGGTAATGTGGACGCGCCGTGTTGGACTGCGCCTCCCAGCCCGTAGCTTTCCCGGGAGACTTTCCCCAGCTGCTGGAGGAGATCAAAATCAACGGCGACATCTTTGATGGAGCCGTCGGGTAAAACCACGCCACCATGGCTGGTTCCGGTAAGAACGCTGATTTTACTAAGACCAACTTCATTGGGATCAATTTTCTTCAGATCGTCGATATAATTATCTAGGTAAGCTCGTAGTTCTTCCTCTGTAGAATTCTCATCACCCACTTCACCAATTTCTCCACCGATTGAGACTGTTAAGCCCTCCGGTTCTAAATCACGTATATATTTTATGAACATCACAGTAAGTTCTGAATTGAGCTCTTGCTGTTCGACGACAGCGTCTTTGCTGAGATCAACCAGGGTTGAAGCATCCACATCAATATTAAAGAAGCCGGCGTTTATAGCTTCCTTTGTTAACTCTTTTAACGCATTGATTTCCGAGTCGGGATCCTCATTATAGCGAGAGGTTGATATCTGGTAGTGGTCTCCCTGGATAAATACTGGACCTTTATAACCGGCTGCGACAGCAGCGCCCAGGATATTTGCTGAGTACTCTGAAGGCCGCTGGTCTGTATAACCAGTCTCGGAGCGGGCGATCTCGAATATATAGGCGCCAGCGTTGATTTTATTTGCAATTTGGAAAATTATCCTGGCTGCATAGAAAGTTAATCCGCGCAGGTTGATTGCTGGAACTGTAAAGTTGTTGGGCACCTCTCCTCGTCCGCGGGCGAGGTATAGACCATGGATGGAGTTTGGGTACACCCCAGCTGCTGAGGCGACTTTCCTGACCAGAAAACGGGCAAGATAGCGCCGATCTTCACTTTCATCTACGACAGCGGCTTTAACCAAGTTCTCAATTGATTTCTGAAGTTTATTTTCATCGAGGATTTTAATCTGGCCGTCCTTAAGTTCTACCGTGCCATCTAAAAGATTAATTAATTCCTGCTGTTTTTCTAGATACATCTGTTCTCCCATGATTCAATTTATCTTGATCTAGTTTCATTATAAACTCTCCTCATTGATCTGCAAGGGGAGTGAGGGGGATTTTATTTTAGTTCACGACTGTTTTTGGATAATTATCAGATTTCTATTAATTCGAGTAATGCTTAACCGGGGAGCAGCTGGATTATCATGTATAATAAAAAATGCAGGAAACGCCCATTTTATCGAGGAGGAAAGATGAGTGACTTTCAGGGCCAAATAGAATCCGAACGGGGAAAATTGAAGGAATTGCTCCTTAAGATACCCGGGTTTAAAGGATATATCGAACTTGAAGACCGTCGCACAGCAGACAAAATGCTGCGTGATGTGATCGCGGACAGATACCAGGACCAGGTGGATCGATTAAGTGAAATCCAGACTGATTTTGTTGACCGGGGAGACCTGGCCTACGTGGATGATCTGGAAGCTGTGGTGGTCAAGTTACGCACATTTATTGACCGGATTCGACATGCTGCATACGGTTATTCCAGTTTCTTTTCCGTTATAAAAATCGATGCTGAAAAATTAGACAAAATCTATGATTATGATTATGCCCTGTTATCAGGGGCTGATAGTATGGCTGATGCCCTGGTTAACCTGGAGAGCATTGAAGATCCAGAGCAGCTGAAGGATTTTATCAGTGATTTGAAAAAACAAGCCCAAGAAGTTGTGAAAAAAGCAGATCAGCGAAAAGAAGTCATTACCAGTGAAGGTGAGAATATCGAAGGTGGTGAAGTTGTTGAAAGCGAATTTGTTGATGATGACGATATCCCCAGTGCATGAACTCAGACCCAGTAGAGAGGAGTAGAATCAATGGCCAGGATTTTTGACATAATAGAATACCCTAATGAGATGCAAGATGAGTTGATTCATCGTTTCCCGGAAGGTGAATCAGGAGATTTTAGAATTGGATCCCAGGTAATCGTCCGGGAATCACAAACCGCTGTATTTTTCCGGGATGGTAAAGCGCTGGACACCTTTGGTCCGGGGCGCCATACTATTACAACTGCGAATATACCCTTATTAATCGACGTAATCGAAAAAGCATTTTCCGGTAAAACTCCCTTTACTGCAGAAGTCTATTTTGTTTCCCGCAGGGAATTCCCGGATGAGAAATGGGGCACACCCCAACCGATAATTGTAAAAAATCCCGGTATGGGATTGGGTGTTGCGTTGCTGAAAGGTTTTGGCACTTACGGTTATCAGATTTCCGAACCGCAGCAGTTTGTGACCCAGCTGGTAGGAGCCCAGGGGATCTTCCGAACCCAGGATATTGAAAGCCGCCTCAGGCACATTTTACTGAACACAATGACTGACTTGCTGGGTGAAACTGCCCGCGAGAATGATGTGACAGATCTGATTGGCATGTTAAGTGAAATAAGTGCCGGAGTCCGGGCAAAAGCCAATGATCAATTTGCTGCTCTAGGATTGGAATTAAAAACTTTCCTGATTGCCAACTTAATGCCTTCAAAACAATCCGTTCAGGAACTGCGAGACATGGGTGTATTGGATATGGAAACTTATACAAGATTGCAGGCTGCAGATGCCCTGCTTGAAGCCGCCCAGAATCCCAGCGGAGGAGCAGGATTAACTGCAGGGATCGGTGCAGGAATGGGAGTTGGTAACATTATCAATCGATCTCTTCAGGATATGACAGGTGGTGGAGCAGCAGCAGCCGGAGCAGTCGGTATGCCGGATGTGATGAGCCCTGGTGAAGCAGCCCAGTTACTCAAGGT
>JAZFRV010000314.1:0-8290 GCA_036445875.1 Anaerolineales bacterium | reverse complement strand
AACCTCCGCCAGCCAGTCCGCGCTGGGCGGGATATCCTATCAGTCGATCCAGGTTTCAAGATCATTTTCTTTTAGCGCTTGATGGAGTAAACGGGCGAAGGCGATATCTTTTCTAGAGTAGGATATGAAGGCGTCGGTCATGGAGACTCCTTATACTTGAGCTATCTCAAGAAGAATTGAATCTAATATTATTTCGACCTGAGAATTATATCTCTATTCATATTTGTTAAAATCATGAGGATTTCCTGCTAACAAAATGTTGATTATATTATCAAGAAAGAGTGCTCCCCTACTAGAAAGTCCCTTATCATGTTATTATGAAAGCCCCAGGTCAGCCAGGTGGTTGCGCCCTGTTCGCAGGGCGAGGAAAGTCCGCACTCCACAAAGCACGATGTCGGATAACGTCCGGGGCGGAGAGATCTGCCGGATCGGGCCACAGAAACATACCGCTCCTCCGGGAGTAAGGGTGAAATGGTGGTGTAAGAGACCACCGGCGCAGGCAGCAATGCTTGCGGCCGGGCAACCCCCATCGGGAGCAAGGCCAAACAGGGATGATCTCCTTCGGGAGGGGAGGCTGCTCGTCTCCCTTGAATTCCAGGTAGGCTGCACCGAGGAGAACCGAGAGGTTCTCCCCAGATAGATAATCACCTCAGTGAAAAGAAGGGAGGAAGCCCTCCGGGGTGTAAACCGGAAAATTCACCAGACAGAATGCGGCTTATCAGCTGGCCTGGGGATTTTTTGGTCCAGGAGTTCAAATGGAAAAATTAAACAATCTTCTTCAAGCCGGATCCCCTCTCGTGCTGGATGGCGCTATGGGTACCATGCTCATGGATTCCGGGTTGAAATCTGGAGATTGCCCGGAAGAATGGAATGTCCTTCAACCGGAGGCTGTTCGTCATATTCACCGGGAGTACATTCAGGCTGGATCACAGATTATCCTCACCAATACTTTTGGCGGAACCTCGATTCGGATGGAAACCCACGGACTGCAAGATCGAGTAATTGAATTAAATAAAAAAGCCGCTGAAAACGCCCGCGCTGAAGCAGATGCAGCACCTCATCATGTTCTGGTTGCCGGATCAATGGGACCAACCGGTCAGCTTATGGAACCGCTCGGTACACTGAGTATCAGTGATGCAGAAAAATCATTTACTGACCAGGCTGCTGGTTTGGCAAAAGGCGGGGTTGATCTGTTCTGGATTGAAACCATGAGTGATCTTTCTGAAGTAAAAGCGGCTGTTGCAGGTATCCGCTCGGTGAGCGAACTGCCGATCGCGGCAACCATGTCATTTGATTCTCACGGCAGAACCATGATGGGAGTTAGTCCTGAACAGGCTGTGAATGAACTGAAAGAATTAGATATCCAACTTCTGGGAGCAAATTGCGGCACTGGATCAGATGAACTCATCGAAGCCATTAAGGAAATGCGATCAGCAAATCCAAATCTACCCCTAATCGCTAAAGCCAACGCTGGAATCCCCCAGATGGTGGGAACAGAGGTTGTTTACGATGGGTCTCCGGAGTTAATGGCTGCCTACGCAACAAAAGTCTTTAAAGAAGGGGCTATATTAATTGGCGGCTGCTGCGGAAGTTCTCCAGCACACGTCCGGGCTATGGCCGAAGCTTTGGAAGTTCATTCCTGAAAAATTTCGGAAACCCTTAATCAAAGATCCCCCATTTACATATTTAGTACTTAATAATATTCGGCTGGGAAATAATAATTTCCCCGGCTGAATGATTTGTAATATACTAGATAGGTAAATTCATTCATAATGTTTTTAAGGAGAATTCATGGCGATCAACCTGACCACCCAGGTCACATCTAAGGCAAGGACTGTGGAAATTCAGCGAGATAATCCAACAGTAATCATTGGAGAACGCCTCAATCCAACCGGCAGAAAAAGATTATCGAATGAGCTGAAAGAAGGGATATTTGAAATCGTAAAAAAAGATGCGCTAGCTCAGGTTGAAGCCGGGGCAAAAATCATCGATGTAAATGCCGGTGTGCCGGGAGGGGATGAAGAGGCATTGCTCAAAGATATGGTTTTTGCCGTAATGGATGTTACCGATATGCCTCTTTGTTTCGATACAGCAGACGTTAAAGCACTGGAAACTGCCCTCTCGATATATGAAGGTAATGCTTTGATCAATTCTGTCACTGGGGAAACGGAACGTTTGGCCAGTGTTCTCCCCCTGGTTAAAGAATATGATGCAGCGGTTATTGCCCTTTGTATGGATGATAACGGCATTCCTCCTACAGCAGAAGCCCGATTTAAAGTAGCTGTAAAAATGATCGAGGAAGCAGATAAATTGGGAATCTCACCTGAACGGCTGGTGATAGATCCCCTGGCTCTGACCATGGGATCAGATCACAAGGCAGGGCAAATTGCCATTGATACAATAAAAATGGTCGTGGAAGAATACGGCTCAAATATAACCATGGGTGCCAGTAATATCTCTTTTGGAATGCCAGATCGCCCAGCTATTAATGCCATTTTCCTGGCTATGGCCATTCTGGCTGGATTAACCTGTCCGATCACCAATCCCCTGGAAGAAGAAATTATGATTGCAGTTCGCGCAGCTGACCTGGTTATGGGCCGAGATGAGTTTGGATTGAGTTGGATTAAATCGTACCGCTCCCGCACAAAAAAATCTTGAGATCATTCTCAGGGACCTGAAACGGTGAAAAGTGGAGGGACTATAAAATGAGTGAGATCTTGTCAGAAATAAGCGCGATGATAATTGATGGAAATTTCAGAGAAATGGGTGATAAAACAAATGCTGCAATTGCAGAAGGGATTGAAGCAAAGACTATCCTTAACGAAGGGTTAATGCTGGGAATGGATCATGTCGGGATTGAGTTTAAAGCCGGCAATTTCTTCGTCCCTGAAGTGCTCCGATCAGCAAAATCCATGCAGGAAGCGATGAATATAATCCGGCCCATCCTGGCTGAAACCGGGTCAGTCCCTGCTGGAAAAATATTACTCGGTTCAGTCAAAGGCGATTTGCATGATATCGGAAAAAACCTGGTCGGTATGATGTGTGAGGGTGCTGGATTTGAGGTAATCGATATCGGAAAAGATGTGGATCCGGCTGCTTTTGTTAAGGCTGTCAACGAACACCAACCGGATATTCTGGGATTGTCCGCTTTATTAACTACCACGATGCTTTCCATGGAGCGAACCATCAAAGCTCTGGTCGAAGCCGGAATCCGTGAGTCCATTAAAGTCCTGGTTGGCGGCGCCCCTGTCACACAAGATTTTGCTGATCAAATAGGCGCTGACGGTTATGCGTCCAATGCCGCCACCGCCTCGGATCTAGCAAAACAAATAACTGGCTGATTTTCAACCTGTTAGCCAAGTCCACTCTATAATCTATCAGTACTAATAGAATTGATCTTATTCGTTTACCAGGAACTGGCTGGAGAAGATAATGCCTGAAGTTACCATCATCTACGGAGCAGATACCACAACCATTCAAGCAGAGGAAGGTGCTTTACTGGGAGATATTATCGCCCAATCAAACCTGCCCCTTGAACAACCTTGTGCAGGAAGGGGAACATGTGGAAAATGTAAAGTATTGGTGGAAATCGGAACTGCTCCTCCGGATGAAATCGAAATTACAAACCTCTCTTCAGGGGAGATTGCCCTAAATAATCGCCTCGCGTGCCGCGCCCGGATTCAGGGTGAAACCCGGATAGTCCTTTCACCCATCGTAGTCTATTCAAATAAAATATTTAAAGGCAGTTCTCGATACAAAAAAGATCCAGAGATCCCCCTGGGACTGGCAATTGACCTTGGATCAACCACTGTAGCCGCTTTCTTGACCGCTCTGGATAATGGAGAAGTGGCCGCTGGCAGTGGAGGATTAAACCAGCAGACAGTCTACGGTTCAGATGTAATTTCACGCCTGGCAGCAGCCCTAGATGATCCTCAAAACAAAAATCGCCTCCACCTTCTGGCGCTAGCTTCCATCAACCAGGCAGTGGATTCACTTAATTTGTCGTCAAAAATCTGGGATCGGATCCAACACGTTACCATCGTTGGAAATGTTGCCATGCATCACCTATTAACAGAAATGCCGTTAGACAACCTTGCCTTTCTCCCATTTCAACCCCATGATTCAAATTCAATCCCGGATGCCAGTGCATACATGGAAGGTATATTCCCGGAAGGTATAAAAGTCTCATTACCAGCCCTGATCGGGGGATTTGTCGGATCAGATGCCCTGGCCTGTCTGGCATATTTTGGATTTGATAATCCCAATGGCCCCCTGGCAGCTATTGATCTGGGCACAAACGGTGAAGTGATGATCACGGATGGAACTCAAATCCTGACTGCCTCTACGGCTGCCGGACCAGCATTTGAAGGTGTTAATATCTCCTGCGGATCAAGAGCAGTTGACGGAGCGATTACCAAGGTAACCAGGGAAGATGAAGAGATTATTCTGACCACGATCGCCGATGCCCCTCCCCTTGGACTAACTGGTTCTGGACTGCTTTCTGCGATCGCAGAATTCCGAAGGGCAGGAGTAATTGATAGCAACGGCCGGATTAATCCTGACCTGAATGCATCAGATGCTAAACTTGTCAGTGAAGACAAAGACGGAGTCATACAGATTCAACTTAAGCAGGATACCGACCTGTACTTGACACAAATCGATATCCGAGAATTGCAAAAAGCAAAAGGAGCGATCCGAGCCGCAGTGGATGTGTTGATGGACCAATTAGATCTTGCCCCAGAAGATCTGAAAAGGGTTGTGTTAACCGGTTCATTTGGTGCTGAAGTCGATATTGACTCCATCCTGGAAATCGGGATGATCCCCCCAGTAAAAAAAGATATCGTGGAAACAATCGCCAACGGGGCTGGATTCGGGGCCGCCATGTTCTTGACGGATAAGGGTTTTGCTCTAGGGGAAAAATTAGCAGAACGAGCCATCCAGGTGGATCTGGACCAGGATGCCCAATTTTATGATTTCTACATCGAGGGCATGAAACTAGCCCCCTGAAAGGATAAATTCGATGTCGATTGTTGTCTCGGATATTGAAGGCACATTAACGAACGGTTCCAGCTGGAAAGCCCTCCAGCGGTATTACATGACCTACCTTAATCCCTGGGCCTACCGTCTTTTTATTTTACGCTGGCTGCCGCGGTATCCACTTGTTAAAGCAGGCATTCTTAATAGGGAAAAAGCTATCAGCGAGTGGATGAATCGGGAAATTAAACTTCTCGAGGGATTTTCCCCGGATGAATTTAATAATATCGCTAATTGGATCGTTGAAAATGAAATGTGGTCTCAAAGAAGAGCATACCTGGTAAAGGAATTAGAAGAATATCAAGTTTCTGGGATAAAGATTGTCCTTGTCTCCAGCGCCTACCAACCCCTTGTAGACCAATTTGCGAACCACCTTGAGGCAGACTCCATTGGTTCATCTCTCATTTATCGGGAAAACAAACTAACTGGTGTAGTAACACCGATAAATGCATACCAGCAAAAAGTAGATAATATCCTATCTCGCTATCAGAACGAGAAAATCGTAGCAGCATACGGAGATACGATTTCTGATTTACCCATGCTGGAACTCAGCGAGAACCCTATTGCTGTAACTCCCTCTCCAGAACTTCGGAAAATCGCCGAACACAGGAGCTGGCGGATTATAGAAGACCAGGAGTAAGTTAAATATTAATCCCTGGAAAATCTTGGGAGCTCTCCTGATTGTCAGTGAAATAATCCTGGTCTCCCCGAATAAAAAGAGCCCAACGGGAGGAAAACAGGATAACTTTTAAAAACCAAACACTAGGAAAAAAAGAATCTTCTTGTTTCTCTACTGATTTAGAAGTTCCCCAATCTGGTCAAGCGCCAACTGGATATTTGGTATAGAATTGGCGTAGGAGAGTCTTAAATATCCTTCGCCGAATTTACCAAATGCAGGCCCCGGCAGCAGGGCAACACCGGCTTCTTCCAGAATCCAATCCGCGATTTCCCGGGAATTCCTTCCCAGGGATTTTACATTCGGGAATACATAAAATGCACCTTGGGGTTTCTGACAGGAAACTCCGGGCATTTGATTGAGTCCGGCTACGATCAAATCTCTTCTTTTTTTGTATTCGGCAACAACCAGATCTACCTGGTCTTGAGGACCGGTGAGTGCTTCGATGCCCGCAAGTTGAGTAAATTGTGCAGTCGATCCAACAGAATGGGTTAACAATAATCCAACTTTCTCAGCCAGCCCTGGTGGCATTATCCCAAATCCTAAACGCCAACCTGTCATAGCATAGGTTTTAGAAAAGCCATCCATAATAATTGTCCGTTCTGCCATACCAGGTAGAGAAGCAATTGAATAGGCCTTTTCTTGATCATATAGGATCCGGGTATAGATTTCATCCGAGAGTACCCAAGAATTATTGGAAACTGCGGCTTGAGCTATATGCTCCAGATCATCTTTGGGGATGATCCCTCCGGTTGGATTGCTGGGAGAGTTGAGAATTATTAATTTTGTCCGGTCGGAAAGCAGCTTATCAAAGGCATTTAAATCAAATGAGAATTGATTATTCTCCAGCAAAGGAACCGGAACCGGAATCCCGCCAGCTATTCTGATCATCGCCTCGTAAGTCGGAAATCCAGGGTTGGGGTAAATTACTTCATCCCCCTTCTCCACCAGGGCCAAGGTGGGGAAAAAAAGGTTAGGTTTGGCACCGGGACTGATGACAACTTGATCGGGTGCGAACTCCATACTCCGCTGTTTTCCTGCTTCCCTGGAAATAACCTCCCTTAAGGATTTCATCCCTGCCGGAGGTGTATATCGAGTATATCCATCCTGAATTGCGGATATTCCGGCCTGGCTGATATTGGGAAATGTCTCAAAATCCGGTTGACCGATTTCCAGGTGAATAATATTTCTGCCTTGAGCTTCAAGTCCCTGGGCCTTTGCCAATACTTGATAGGCACCCTCAGCCACCAGATAGTGTGTTCTCTCAGTAAATTTCATTGTTTTTTAATTGAGATGGCTCACCCCAGGGAGATATCCAGATACAGCATTACCATCACACCTAACATTGTCCCTAAAGTCGCTAACCTTTCATTACCAGTTCCATGTGTTTCCGGGATAATCTCGTCGCTGATCACATAAAGCATGGCACCTGCCGCAAAACCCATCGCGTAAGGCAATAGCGGGCGGATAAATTGGACAGCTATTACACCTAATATAGTAAGAGGTATCTCAATCAATCCCGCTCTAATGCCGACAAAACCAGCGTAATAATAAGTCCCCATTCCTGCATTGAGGGCAGCCACAGCGACAGCTAGCCCCTCGGGGATATTTTGGATACCAATTGCCAACATTAATGGGATCGCATCAGCTAAATTTCCCGATCCGAATCCGACGCCCACCGCCAATCCTTCCGGCATGTTGTGGAGGGTTATTGCGAGAATGAACAGCCAGACCGCTCGAATACGCCCGGTTTCCGGTCCTTCGTGCCCTCGCCCTGGATGCAAATGGGGGATAAAACGGTCTCCTAAAATTATGATAATCACTCCAAAAACCATGCCGATCAAGACGGGTATAATGCCACCGTATTCCACTCCTGGAAGAATCAGACTGGTAAAACTAGCGGCCAGCATCACACCTGCGGCGAAACCTAATGCCCCGTTCAAAAAATTTCGGGAGGGCTTTTTCCAAATTAGAACCGCTAATGCTCCCAGCGTATTCATTAGAGTTATAAAAAGTCCCCCAATAACCCCCTGCCAGATGGGATTAGTGCCGGCAATGTCGATAAATGCTTGGGTCAACCAGTCCAAGGTTCTTGCTCCCTAAAATATAAAATAATTTCCAAAAGGTAATAAGTCACTCATGACCACTATTTTACCTTGATTGACTTCCTCTCTTGGATTCAGTAAAGGGACAATTCCTTACTTCATTCCACATAGATCGGTGGTGTATGCCTGGAGTAGCAGTAAGATCCACTAGATCAAATGCATCTTTATTATAAAGGTTATTAGTAACCAAGCCAACCGCGCGTGGCTGGGAGATCCTTTCTTTACCTTCCCCTCCTACGAGATCACTTGACACCTGGCAGGAATTTATTAAAATATATCATCTAATTCATAATAGATAATTATGTTAAAAAACACCCTTTGCGCCTGTATACAGCGGGGATCGTAAACCTGCTTCCTGAATTCATTTGTCAACAGATTTCTAGAAGCAGAGGCGATTTCCGCAAAATAACAAAACCCTCAGCAACATAGAATATGTTGACAGCGCCTATTTAAGCAGGAAACAGTTAACCATGCA
>JAZFRV010000313.1:0-3372 GCA_036445875.1 Anaerolineales bacterium | reverse complement strand
GCTGGTCTTGAACCTTTTAAAATGTTCGACTTTGCCCCTGTAGGTATATCAGTTCTCCTGGCAGGTACATTATTTATGACCCTGATTGGCCGGCATTTACTACCAAAACGGGACATTACCCGTGATCTTGGAAAAAAATCCAAGACGGATGTTGCTGATCTTTATCATATCCAGGAGAGAATGGCTTTCATAAACCTTCCTCAAAATTCCCTTCTGGATGGAAAATCTCTGCAAAAAAGCCGGTTAGGATCAGCCTTGGAATTGAATGTGATAACAATCCTGCGGGAGGATTAAACCATCATGGCTCCCAAACCAGATTTTATTCTCCGCTCTGGAGATCGACTTTTGGTTGAGGGTCAGCTTGATCGGTTATTTGAATTACATGACCACAACCATCTCGTTCTCGAGAAAGAGCATCTGTCCTTTGAAAAATTATTCTCAGCCGAAGTAAGATTAGCAGAGGCTCAAATTATCAGCGGTTCCTCCCTGGTGGGACTTACCCTGCCTCATGCTGCTTTCAGGCATACCTACGGGGCAATTGTATTGGCTATACGCAGAAAACAAACAGTTTTTTACACCGATCTGGATTGTATCCCCCTCCTAGAAGGGGATTTCCTGTTAATAAAAGGTTGGTCTGAGGACCTAGCACAAATCGAAGCGGACGACGATCTGGCACTATCTCCTCCAGACTCAATTCAGGATTATCATCTTGACGATCTATTGATGATTACACGTGTCCCAGAAAAATCCGCCCTGGTCGATAAAACTTTGTTAGCCAGCCGGCTAGGAAATGCGTTCGGCTTAAGTGTACTGGGCATTATCCGCGAGGATACAACCGAATTGATGCCATCTCCTGAGGAGAAACTTCAGGTTGGTGACACATTGTTCGTTAAGGGCAGTCAAGAAGATTTATTAACCATCGAAGGGCTGCAAAATCTGGAAATTGAAACCCAGCGTGAGCCAGACCTGTCTGAGCTGGAAACAGAAGATACCGCTCTGCTAGAAGCTGTTATGTCACCCCATTCGACTTTAGCAGGAAAAGCGGTGAGGGAATTGAATTTTCGAGCCAAATACGGCTTAACCATCCTGGCTATTTGGCGGGGAGGAAGAGCTTACCGGTCACATATACGTGATATGAAATTACAGTTTGGTGATGCTCTGCTCTTATTTGGGTCTCGCCGCCGACTGCAAATGTTTGGGGCTGAGCCTGATTTCTTGGTTCTGAGCGAAGAGGCATTGCCAGCTCCCCGCCGTAATAAAGCGCCCTATGCCTTATTGATTATGGCCCTCGTACTTATCCCTGTTATTTTAAACTGGCTGCCAATTGCCATCTCAGCCGTAGCCGGTGTTGCCCTAATGATATTAACCGGAAGTCTTCAAATGGATGAGGCTTATAGATTAATTGAATGGAAAGCAGTATTTTTGATCGCCGGCATGCTTCCCCTGGGGATAGCTCTGGATCATTCCGGAGCTGCTCAATTGATTGGTGACAGCATGATCTCCCTGATAGGCAATGCGGGACCTCTTGCTGTATCAGCAGGTCTATTCCTGCTGGCCTCTGTTGGATCCCAGGTAATGCCCAATCCTGCGGTAGCAGTATTATTGGCGCCAATCGCCCTCAGCACAGCCGCTGAATTAGGGATCTCTCCTTACCCCTTAATGATGACCGTGGCTGTATCTTCTTCAGCCGCTTTCCTCAGCCCTGTGGGACACCCCGCAAATTTGTTGGTTATGGGTCCGGGTGGATACAAATTTACTGATTACATTAAAGTAGGCTTACCTCTGACTATCATCGTTATGGTGGTATTTTTGCTCGAACTTCCTTTCCTTTGGCCATTTTAACCAGGGAAGTTTATGTTATCCTTTCATAATCTACTCATTAAGTAGGAGCCATACCATGGAAGAAGCACTTGGATTTTTCATCGGAATCGGTCTCAGTGCGACCTGTGGATTCCGGATATTTGTCCCCTTGTTTGGCATGAGTATTGCCCACCATGCAGGCGCATTATCCTTCTCAAATGGTTTTGACTGGATTGGATCCTGGCCGGCCACTATCGCTTTTGGAATTGCCATGGTGATTGAAATCGCCGGATATTATATCCCCTGGGTAGACAACCTGCTGGATACAATTGCCACACCGGCAGCTATCGTTGCCGGGACAATTGCCACCGCTTCAATGGTAGGAGATGTCTCCCCCTTCCTGCGCTGGACGCTGGCAATCATTGCGGGAGGTGGAATCGCCGGATTGATCCAAGGATCCAGTGTCCTTGTACGTGGTGTATCTACTGCATCCACTGCAGGACTGGCCAATCCAGTTGTATCGACGGGAGAATTAATCGCTTCAATTGTTGGTACGGTAATCTCAATAATCCTTCCCGCCCTCGCAATCGTCCTGGTTGTTCTTTTACTGACTTTTTCATTTCGACGATTCCTAAAACCAGCTTCTCCGTCTGCGTCAACCTAATTATCATTTCCTGAATTGCCCATGAGAAGAAAAGAAAAAGAAATTACCGATCGGAACGAAAAGGATCAAATTATCCGCGATTCACAGATCTGTCATTTATCCTGCTGTCTGGATAACCAACCATACCTTGTGCCCCTTTCTTTTGGATATGATGGTGACGCAGTTTATTTTCACACTGCCAAAGACGGTAAGAAAATAAAGTTCCTCACGTCAAATCCCACAGTTTGTCTGGCTTTCGAGAGTGAAGTTAAACTTCAGACTGATCCCGACCTTGCCTGTAATTGGACTTTCCATTTCAGAAGTGCGATTGCATACGGAATTGCTGAAGAGCTCATCGATCCCGTCAGTAGAGCAAATGCCATCAAACAAATCATGCTTCACTATTCAGATGGGGATTGGGAAATTTCGGATAAAGAATTATCCATGACCAAACTCTGGCGAGTAAAACTGGATGAAATCACGGGTAAAAAATCACCTGCGGACAATGAATAGATTAAGTTCTTGGGCTATACAAAATTGGCCACATTGCTAGATTTTGATTAGATGATTCCCAATTAAGGATCTACACCAAAGGGGGATAATCTTCAACTCAGTTACAAATCAAGTAAAATAATGATTACACTCTCGTTCAAGGAGAAAACTCCTCTTGAAAATCGCTATTACGGCAGATAACCACCTCACTACTCAGTCCAGAAATCATGACCGATTTCAATCGTTTGCTAATATTTTAAAGCAGTGCGGTGAATATAAAGTCAAGCTATTGATTGTTGCTGGAGATCTTTTTGACCAGTCCATGCCCAACTATGCCGAATTCGAAGATCTCTATAAAAAACATCGACCACCAGATCTCACAACTGCTATCATCCCCGGTAATCACGATGAAGGCCTGAAGCAGGAAAACATTTCTG
>JAZFRV010000312.1:0-10225 GCA_036445875.1 Anaerolineales bacterium | reverse complement strand
GGTTCTAAACAAGGGATATATCCATACCTGATAACTCCCGGTCCCATATTGTTAATTTCAACCAAGATTTCTTCTTCTGTGAGTGGACTGTTATCTTCAAACCTGTTTACAGGTGGGAATCCCGGTTTAATAAAAGGGCCAATTTCTGATAGACCGGAAAGAGTTTGGTGAATAAAATGCGATCCCCCTTTTGGTAGTGCAATTCCCATAACTTTAGGCGACTTCTGCAAGGCTGTTCTTCCCCAACGCCGAACTGCCAGCCATCTCCTAAATAGTAATCGACCGTTTTTCAGGAGTCTTTTTACTCGATAATAAGTTTTCATCAGTTACTCTCTTTGATAATGCCATCATCCAGTTTGAATGTCAAATCAGCTGTTAGCAACATTCAAAATATCATGATAATAGTCTAATATTGGGGAAAATTTATTATTGAGAAACTTTATTGTCTCAGGCTCAAGTTTGTCCAAATAATCGCCGGGTTTTCCTTTCCGGATGTGTTTATAAATATTCTCTTCTTTAGGTTGTAACTGCCTATTGTCTGCAATATATTTTTGGAAGGTTTGGTCACTAATTTCCAACTCACAAGCATTCAGTAAATCCCTTAACCACATTTCATAGTTCGAAGTCATCTTCTCATATGAAGTGAGATAAACATGTGGATACTTATCTAAAAGTTCAGTCTGATAAAGAGATAAAATATTAAATACACGATCGCTTTCGGAAATAACATGTTCGTCAATCATGATCTCTTTGGCATTCTTCCTCTTCCTGATATATTCTTCATGCCTGTCGCTGGTTATGGGTGGAATGGAATGACTGAAGGCGATTGAGTAGTACCAGGAAACCAAGATATCTCTTGGATCTCTCACCATGAGAATAACTTTATATTTCTCCAGTTCAGATATTCCCCGAACGAAACCACCGAAAGCACTGTAAAAATATCCTGCAGGTCTGAAAATATGGTTGAAGTTCACCATTTTCTCTGCCCCTTGACCCGTTAGATAAGGAAACTTTGTATAAAATGCGTATTCATTGATATGAACAGGTACCATTCCATTTTCAATAATGCATTCTCGAAGGATTTTTTTTGTATGCTGGGTAGCCGCTTTATTGAGAGAAAAATGTATGATACTTGGATGAGTATTATTATTTATTTGTTTCCCTGCAATTAACCCCAATTCAACTTTAAATCGTTTTCTTAAGAATAAATGAATGAGAAAAGGGGTTTTCAAGACTATCCGTTTTGCAAAATTTTTTATTTTCGATATCATAGTATTTGCTTTTTTGCCAAATTATATTGACTATTTGAGGACAATTATTTAACCCCAAGTTCATCAGGGTTCAGGTCTGTCTCCAATATGAATTCATCACCATTCAGGATACCATTTACCACACAATCCACAACAGGAGAATTTCCTGGGAGAAGTTTCTTCCAAGAAAAGCGCTTAAGATGGACATAACCCGACCTGGGAAAATCACTGAGGAATTGATCAAATGGAAGAGAAGCCCTGTAAAGTTGGTAAAACAAAAACCTGCGTCCATTTTTATATAAATGGTCTGGCACATGAATTTCATCCTCGACCAAGAGAGATGTCAATAGTTCCTTATACTCTGATAATGAGTCCGGATAGAAAACCGTTGGATATTGGGTGTAGCGGGCTTTCCCAGCACATAAAACCGGGGCTCCGAGCAATGTGGCTTCTAATCCAATAGATGAGTTATAAACCAATGTAAACTTTGAGCGCTGGATAAGTTCATAAGAACTCAAAGTGTCATCAGGTCCGATTAGCATTACATTAGGCAAATTTTCAAGTCCCTGATCATCTGCCCAGGAACTCACACTTTCCTGACTGCTTTTTCCCTTCCTCATTTCATCCGGGTGTGCTCGGATTACAAACAATATCTTCGGGGTTTTTTCTGCGGTTTCTCTGATCAGATCCAGCCAGGCAAACATATGAGGAAATATTGTATTTGCATGCGCCTGGCTGGTATCAAAGATCACATTAGTGAAGACCGGGACCAATCCCTCAAATCCATCCGCAAACGTTAAAAAATCAGCGGGTAATTGATCCATTGCTGACCAGAACTTGATTCCTGCCATCTTAAAATCCCCTTTAAAGCGCATTCGCAGATATTGATCGAGAACCCGATTTTGATTTTCGGATAGATCAAAACTTTGCGGGATATTAAGGGAATATTCTGTTGCCTGTCCATCGGTGAAAAATGCAGAGAAAGGCTGCAAATTCACCTCATAGGTAATGACCCGTATCCCTCTTTGGGTGGCAACCCAGCGGACAACTGCTTCAGGATACTGTAACCCGTTAAATACAACCACTGTCTCCGGGTCAATCTCTCCGATGAATTCCGAGAATTTTTCTGCAATATTATTAGCTGAAAGGATAAACTCGCCGTACAGATACCTGGTTATTTCATCATCTACTAAGTGATGCCGTCTGAGTATCCAACGTATACTGGTCAAAGCCAATCGCCCCAGTGGACGACCTTTATATTTGATCTCTTCTAATTCAGAAACACTTTTGTTGTTAAGTAGGATTTTTAGATCAGGATTTTCGTGGTATTCGAACCAGGATGTTGGAGCGGAGCCAGTAAACCATCCAGAATCTCTGATGCATTCCTGGCAGGGAGGTGGATCTTTCGGATCCCCCAATCCGGCTCCCAGAACACAATGGCTCATACCAGAGCGGCAGGAAAAATGGACTACCCGTCTACCAGTCATTTGGATCCCCCAGCTGGTGATCATTGAGAAAGCTGCATTAAGATTTAAGCCCTTTATTCGGGCTGTAGCATTAAAAAAAACGATCGGTTTTTCCGGGATTTCGGATTCAACTTGTGCTGCAACCTTACGATTAATTTGAAATAATCGACAGTAGAGCTGCAACCTTTGAAAACTCCGTTTGAGTTTATCAATAAAGTTAATCATACTGTCCAAAGGCAGAGATACTAATTATATATTTGCCCCAATTCTTAATTTTTCCTGGGGCAATATCAAAGAGATCAAAATTAAGGAATCTTTTATTTGGAAGTGCCAGATGCCTATTTTTGGTAACGTCCTCGCATCGGCAGGGTATCAATCCGGCGCAGTTTTTCTAAGCTTGGGAGTTCACTATCATAAACGGTTTTTACACCATCACCAAGGGCTTCTTCTACGACCCGGATATACTTCACTAATTTACGGAGTCCTCCCGGTTCTACAGACGCCGCCTGATCTGAACCCCACATCGCCCGATCCAAAGTAATATGACGCTCGATTACACTCGCTCCAAGCGTAACTGCTGCCACAGTAGTGGGAAGTCCCACCTCATGACCGGAGTAACCTATCGGGCAGGGATACATTTCGCGAAGAGTTCCGATCATCTTTAAGTTCAATTCTTTCGGAGGACAAGGATAAGAGCTAGTGCAATGGGCGAGGATTAAATCTTCTATCCCAACTAAATCTACAGCCGACTGAATTTGATCCATTTCCGACATCCCGGTAGATAACATGAGCGGTCGATCTTGTTCCCTCATTTTTTTCAACAATGCCGAATCAGTTAATGAAGCAGAAGGCGCTTTATGAAGGACCGGGTCAAATTGCTCCAGGAAATCAACAGAAGGCTCATCCCAGGCAGATGCCGTCCAATCGATATTATTTTTTTTACAATAGTCAGCAATTTCGCTGAATTCGTCCTGGCCAAATTCTACTCTTTCCCGGTATTCCATATAGGTGATATAACCCCAGGGTGTATGGCGCATTTTGTCTCGCTGATCGAGTGGTACACACAATTCTGGCGTTCGTTTCTGGAACTTCACCGCGTCACATCCAGCTACTACCGATGCATCAATCAATTGTTTCGCAACATCCAGATCACCGTTATGGTTAATCCCGATCTCAGCAATGATATAGGCTGGATGTCCCTCACCAACCCAACGGTCTCCTAATAAAATTTCCCGCTTCATATATTTGTCCTCCAAATACCTTATTTCGTTTCCATAAATTTTTCCAACAATAAATCACATAATTCTCGGACAGCACCATGGCCCCCTTTTTTGCTTAACACCAATTGAGCCTTTTCTATAACTAACGGGTGTGAATCAGCTACCGCTGCTGCCAAACCCACCAGTGGAAAACACGGTAGATCATTAATATCATTTCCAAGGTAAACTACACTATCAGAAGAAATCCCCCGATCTGCCAGGATGGAGATCAATTCCGGCCCTTTCTCATCGATACCTTGAAAAACAGGAATTCCCAACTTATCAGCTCTAGCTTTTACAACGGGATTCTTTTCCTTTGAGAGAATTACTACCTCAATCCCGGCTTTCTTTACCTGGGCAATACCCATCCCATCACCCCGGTGAGCTGCGACAGTTTCCTCACCATGTTGATTAACATATACTCGGTCATCTGTCAGCACTCCGTCAAAGTCAAGGATTAGAAGAGAAACTAACTCGGGAATTATGTTCTTCTCCCGTGGCGGAAGAATTATCTGTGAACCCAAAGATTTCAGACGCATCTCAGCCCGCTGCCAATCCTGCAGATTATCCAGATCAACAGAAAAAAGCGGGTCAATAATATAGGAATAAATTTCTTGACCGCTCATTGATCCATTAATGATTGTCTCTGCGCTCACGACATCAATATGACCTGTTTGCCAATAACTAGACGGTAATTCCTGACGGGGCATATTAAAAGGCTCTTCAAATTCGGTCTCAAGCAGGGGAATCATCTTGCCATCAGGTTCAATCATCCACATTTTGAATGGGTTTTCCTTTGATGGGACAACACCGCGAACTGATGATGCCCCAGGATTATCAATCAATATCTGAATTGCCTCATCAACTAATTCCGGGGGACGAAATGGGCTGGTTGGGCGCAGCTGAACAACAATATCCGGGCTATAACTCTCATGATCAGAGAGCCAGTTCAGCGCATGTTGAAAAACTGGCAAATCCAGGGAATCATCCTGCGCAAACTCAGCCGGCCTGAGAAAAGGAACCTCTGCTCCGTATTCTTGGGCTTTATCAGCAATTTCCGGATCATCTGTTGTGACAACTGTCCTGCTGACTAGTTTCGCGTTCAGTGCAGCAGCTATACTGTATCCAATCAATGAATAACCACCTAAGGATTTAATGTTTTTCCCGGGCAGCCCCTTGGATCCTCCTCTGGCAGGTATGAGTGCGAGGACTTCTACCATGCTGTCCAACCTCCATCGACCACCAGATTAGATCCAGTCATATAACTGGAAGCTTCTGATGCTAAAAAGACCACGGCACCTTTCATTTCATGGGGGTAAGCCATCCGGCCCAACACAGTCCGACTAGCATATGCATCTTTGAATGCCTGGTCGTGGTTCCGTTCGACTCCTCCAGGGGTGAGAGCATTACATCGAATCTCTGTCCCTTCATAATAGGTGGCAATATACTTTGTTAAACCCAGCACACCAGCTTTACTCACTGAGTAATATACTGGTTTATATCGGCGTGGTTCACCAAGTGATTCATATAAACGCTGGTCTGGACCGGAAATTCCATATGTGGAACAGATATTTATCAGGGATCCTTTCCCGTTTTTTTTCATTTCCCGGGCAACATACTGACATGTCAGGAACATTCCGGTTAGGTTAACGTCCAGAGCATCTTTCCAGGACTGAAGCGGAAACTCCTCAAATGAGGTCACGTTTTGGGATTGATTTTGATTGTCAAATTTGGGATCTAACGCCGCAGAATTGACCAATATATCCAACTGACCATATTTTTCCAACGTCCGATCTATCAAGTCCTGAACTGAGGAAGGATCAGTCACATTCAGTTTTAAACCCAGAGCTGAACCAGTTTTTTTCTCAAGGGTTTCTGCGTATGCAACAGCAGCAGCCTGATCAATATCTGCAATAACTACCTTTGCGCCTGCTTCGGAAAGGGCTTCTGAAAATTGCTGTCCTAAAAACCCTGCCCCGCCAGTAACAATTGCTACCTGGTCTGTTAGGTCAAATAATTTTTGGACCTCATTCATGGTCATCTCCATAATTTCTACAGCTGCAATCGGTACTCTTCAATCTACCAATCAGCTTGGATCTGAAACCCTTTCCTCTCAATTACGCGGAGGGGGATTTTAAGCCGTCTGGTTTGATGAATCCGCGGTCCTCGAGGTAATAAATGATCTCCTGAGCACATTGAGTGGGAGTCTTTTTCTCGGTAGTTACAGAAATTTCTGGATTTACTGGTTCTTGGTATGGATCATCAATACCGGTAAATCCCTTAATCTCACCACTACGCGCTTTTGCATACAGACCCTTAATATCCCGATCTTCACAAACTTCCAGGGGTGTATTAACAAACACCTCGATGAATTTATCTTTACCGACCATTTTTCTAGCCTCATTACGAGTTTTACTATAAGGACTGATTGCGGCGCAAATCACTGTTCCGGTATGACGTGCAATTTCTCCAGCTACAAAACCAATCCGAAGGATATTGGTATCCCGGTCTTCCTTACTGAATCCCAGGCCTTTGGACAGGTGGGTCCGAACGACATCTCCATCCAGGGTTGTTGCTTCCCGTCCATGCTCAAGCAGCATTGGAGTTAATGCATTAGCGATTGTCGATTTTCCAGATCCACTCAATCCCGTAAACCAGATGCATAAACCTTGTTTATGAAGCGGAGGATAGGAATCCCTTAAAATGTCAGCAGTTTCTTTACGGGTGAACCAGCCTGGGAGTTCTTTACCTTTATTAAGATATTCTTCACGAACTTGAGTTCCGGATATAAACAATGACTTCGCATCTTCTGGTGCCTCTTCCCTGGCGACGTATTTGTCATCTTTTTCAATGTAAACCAGCTCATTAAACAATACTGGTGTCACACCAGTTTCATCCTTGTATTTCTCAATCATTTCTTGTGCTTCATAAGGACCATAGAATGGTTCCCCATTGCTGTCCTTGCCGGGTCCGGCGTGGTCCCTGCCAACTATGAAATGATTGGCTCCATAGTTGCGGCGGATGATTGCATGCCAGACAGCTTCACGTGGACCGGCCATTCGCATCGCGAGCGGTAATAAACTCAACACGGTATTTTCATCGTAATAATTCTCGACCAGTGCTTTATAAACCCGAACTCGAGTATAGTGATCAACATCACCAGGTTTTGTCATTCCAACAACAGGATGCAGGAGCATACTTCCGCCCACTCTCTCCATAGCTCGTTTCGTCAGGTCTTCATGCACCCGATGCATGGGATTACGGGTTTGGAATGCAGTTACATCATCATTACCAATCTTTTTGAGGATTTCGCGAACTTCAACCGGCGTCATTCGAATATCAGTAAAATCGTAATAGATTGGCAAATTGATAATCTTTAACTCACCTGAGATGCAGATATCACCCCATTGATCCATTTCCGAGACAAGCGGGTGACGGTGATCTGTTGAACCCAGGACCGATTGAGCTTCCTTGATCGGATCCCAACGATACACATCCTCGATGCGCATCACAGCGATAATGTAGTTTCTGGAATCCCTCAAGGTTATCCACTCACCACGAGCAGGCAGATCTTCTTTCTCAATTTTCAGGGTGACCGGGATTGGAAACAGCGTTCCATCTGACAATCTCATTTCAGTTAACACCCGATTGTAATCTTCCTCGCCCATAAAAGAGTTGAGGGGAGAGAATCCTCCCACGGCGAGCAGCTCCAAATCATGCAGGGAGCGATCAGACAACTGATGGGAAGGATATTGATTGGCTTTGTCCAACCAGGCTTCTTTTTCTTCATCCCTGACGAGTAGATTAATCAGTTCTCCACCGTAGGGCTCAATGATTCCTTTTTTATTCATAGAGCTAAATTTCTCCTAAATCTTTCATTTTCTGTTTTTTCCCGCAGGGGAATATTGATATTTTACAAAAACCAACTGAATATGATACCACACCAGAATTGATCTCAATCTTCAGGTGATTTTAGACAAAATCCCTGGTCCCAATGATCAGAACAGGCAGATCTACTTTATCGATAATCTTAATTGTAAGATTACCCAAAAGCATTTCTATAAGACCTTCATTCACCTTTGAAGATCCAACAATAACCAGATCATAGTTTTTAATTTGAGTCTCTCTGACTATTTCTTCAATAGGGATACCCCGCCGGATTTTTACTTCAGAATCAAGTTCATTTTCTTCTAAAATTTCCACACCCCGACGAAGATGTTGCGCAAATGGTGTGTCTGTCTGTAAGAGTTCTTCAACCGTTTCATCAATCTGATCCAATCCAGTGTACATGGTTGGCACAGCTCCGGGAAATACATGCAGCAGTGTTACTGAAGATCCCAGATCACGGGCAAAATTTGCACCCTGGGTGATTAATGAATAATCATCTTCTTTACATGCTGAACATAAGAGGATTTTATTGATCTTGGGTTTTGAATTCTGAGTTATTAACAGTGAGATTTTGGATTGATTAATTAATATCGGATCCACATCTACTAATTTCCTCGCAGGGCTAATCCTCTCCGAGTTAGTAATTACCAGTTGATATTCCTCTTTAAGCAATACTTCCTTAATTATTGTATCGGGCAAACCCTTTTTAATTGTTATTCTAGGAGAAAGTCCTTCCAGGTCTAATTTTGCCTGGGCAGCAATTGCATCTCCATTTTCTGGATGGCCATCCTTTGGAATAACAACCAATACACTCAGGTCAGCTTTGGTTGCCTTTGCGATTATTTTCCCCATCATCACCGGGGGGTGATGATAACATTCACTATCAAGGTATATCAAGATCTTCATACTAATAATATCCTCCTTAATGCATCATTCCACTGCCCAACAAGCGAACAACTACCAGGGCTGCACCAATCAATGGTAAAACAGAAAAAGCCAAACGAATGCGGGGTCCGGCGAAAAATCGGGTTGCCGTCGCACCAATTTGCGCTCCTATAACCGCTCCTGTCTGCATTACTAAAGCCATTAAAATATCTACATTTCCTTTTAAACCATGAGTAATTGTGCCAAAACCGGAAGAGAATATAATCTCGAATAAATCAGTTCCCACGGCTACATGTGTCGGTATCCCTAACACATATACCAGCATCGGCATCCTGATGAAACCGCCCCCAACACCTAAACTACCTGCCAGCAACCCAGTAAAGAGCCCTACACCTAAGACAATCCAGATCGAGATGGATTCGATTCCTGAGACAGGAAATGAAACCATTGGAGGTATTTTTATTGACCGTATTTTCTTTGACAATCCTTTAAATCCGACTGCTTCATGAACATCAATTTGGTCTGTCCGAACCATTTGGATCGCCTTAATACTTTCCCAACCTGTGAATAGACTAATAATAACCAGGATAACAATATACGTCACACCTATGGTCATATCGATTGCCCCAGAATCCTGAAGTGCTTCAATAATCCTGGCACCAATCTCCACTCCAACGATCGTCCCTGCCACCATGAACATACCCAGTTTAAAATCCACATGACCGAGCGCGCGATGTCTGCGGGCGGCAACAATGGATTTCCCGGTCATATGGGCCAGGTCCGTTCCAATCACAAAATTCATGGGAACACCAGACCAAAACATCATCGGACCAGCTAAGAATCCACCCCCTACTCCGAAGAAACCGCCTAGAATTCCTACCAGGAATCCAACGCTCATCAGCAGGATGGGGCTTATAGTGACATCAGCGATCGGAAAATACATCCAAGATTCTCCTAATTCCGAATTGATCCAGTTTGATATATTTCAGTATGAAAGATGTCACAAAATCCAAGAATGCTGCCTGAATGACGATCAAACTCAATCCAGTAACAGTATAAAAGATCAGGTTGTTTTGAAATAAGGACATCAGCCAATCATCCAACCAGCGCAGGACAACCAGGTAATAAGCAAAGATCAGGATGCTGTAAATCACTATCTCAATCAGCAGGTTTCTGAATAAAACTCGAGGAGCTAACTTTTTCATAAAACCTTTCCATTTTTTACAGTAAACAATATGATCATCATTCCAAGGTGTTGATAAAATATAATTCTTCAATAAAAATCTGTTTTCCTAATAGCGAATCTCGTCAGCGAATAAGTATTTTCTTGTTTCTTAAAGAATATCTTTTCACAGAACTATTTGAAGCTTCACTCTGGAAATTGTTCAACTTTATCCCAGAGAATTTCAGGGGAATCATTCCGAGCAAGAAATTGTTCTCCATTAACAACCACTGCAGTGTAGAAACCATCTATATA
>JAZFRV010000311.1:0-6075 GCA_036445875.1 Anaerolineales bacterium | reverse complement strand
GCATCGCCGCCACTTTTGTGATCGCTGCTGTCAAGGTTGTCTTCCCGTGGTCAATGTGGCCCATTGTGCCCACATTCACGTGCGGTTTCGTTCGTTTAAATTTCTCTTTCGCCATAAGTCTTCTCCTGACCTAATAAAATGCCTTTTCCTATTTTTATATTCAAATTATTATCCGGTGAAATTACTCACCCGTGATAATTTTTTGTGATAATTCCCTAGATACTTTTGAATAATGATCAAATTCCATCGTAAAAGCACCCCGGCCTTTAGTTGCGGACCGAAGTTCAGTCGCGTAACCAAACATTTCAGCCAGGGGAACCATTGCCCGAACACCCTGAGAGCCTCTGGGATGAGTGTCCATCCCTTGAACATCTCCCCTTCGGGAATTAACCTGCCCAATTATATCACCCAGAAACTCTTCAGGCATGACAACTTCCACACTCATAATCGGTTCTTGTAAAACAGGTGATCCCTTTTGTATGCCCTGCCGGAAGGCCATTGACCCAGCCATTTTAAATGCCAGGTCGCTTGAATCCACTTCGTGGAATGATCCATCAACCAGGGTAACCCTTACATCAGTTACAGGATATCCTGCCAGGACACCTGATTCCGCAGCCGATCGGATACCTTTCTCGACGGCAGAAATATATTCTCTGGGAATAACTCCGCCTCTAATCTCTTCCTCAAACACGATCCCGCTTCCATCATCTCCGGGATCTAAATTAATCACCACATGCCCGAATTGGCCGTGTCCACCAGTTTGTTTAACATGGCGGTAATCCACTTTTTCTACGGGCCGTGTAATTGATTCTTTATAAGCTACCCGAGGTCGACCGACTCTTGCCTGCACCTTAAACTCACGCAGCATTCGGTCAACCAATACTTCCAGATGTAATTCACCCATACCAGAAATCAGGGTTTGCCCGGTGTCTCCATCAACACGGACCTGGAAAGTTGGATCTTCCTCAGATAATTTTTTCAGGGCAATTCCTAATTTATCCTGATCAGCCGTCGTTTTAGGTTCAATTGCGACCATTATCACTGGATCCGGGAAAGAAATTGTTTCCAGAATAATCGGAGATCCGATCTCACAAAGTGTATCCCCAGTAAAACTTTCCTTTAATCCCAATACTGCCGCAATATCACCTGCACCGGCTTTTTCAATATCCTCGCGGCGGTCAGCATACATTCTAATTAATCGACCAATGCGCTCACGTTTCTGTTTCCTGGGATTATATACTGTTGTCCCCTGTTCAATTATTCCCGAGTAAACCCGAATATAAGCTAATCTGCCTACGTAAGGATCGGTCACGATCTTAAACACCAATGCGCTGAGGGGTGCATCATCTTCCGGTTTTCTGGTTAAAACTTCCTCTGTTTTTGGATCGAGGCCTTGAACCGGCGGAATATCCAAAGGGGAAGGCAAATAGTCAACAACCGCATCCAATAAGGGCTGGACGCCAGTGCTGATCAAGGAACTGCCACAAAGAATTGGAATGATCTTATTATTGATTACAGCTGCCCTCAGGGCAACCTTCAATTCGTCTTCAGAAATCGATTCCTCTTCCAGGAATTTTAATGTCAATTCTTCGCTTGTTTCAGCAATAGCTTCTACCAGCTGAATCCGGGAGGTCTCTACTTGATCTTTTAGCTCAGCCGGGACCTCACCTACAACGGGCGGACTACCAGAATGATCTTCCCAGATAATCGCCTGCCTGGTGATTAAATCAATCACGCCTTGAAATTGATCCTCAATCCCGATTGGAACCTGAAGCATCACTGCATTTGCTCCCAATCTTTCATGGATCATTTCCACAGTGCGTTCATAGGATGCGCCTACTCGATCCATTTTATTGACGAAACAAATTCTGGGAACCCGGTATAGATCTGCCTGGCGCCAGACGGTTTCGCTCTGGGGTTCAACACCTTGAACTGCATCAAAAACAACAACCCCTCCGTCTAATACTCGAAGGGATCGTTGAACTTCTGCCGTAAAATCAATATGGCCTGGGGTATCAATAATATTTATAAGATGGCGATTCCAAACAGCAGATACAGCAGCAGATACGATCGTGATACCACGTTCACGTTCCTGCTCCATCCAATCGGTAACAGTAGTTCCATCATCGACTGACCCAATTTTATGCGTTTTCCCAGTATAAAAGAGAATCCGCTCGGTCGTGGTTGTTTTTCCCGCATCGATGTGGGCAATGATACCAATATTTCTAAACTGCTCTAAAGCGTATTTTCTCGTCATCTAAACCTAAAATATAACCTCGGGGTTTTAGACCCTGAAATGTGAAAACGCTCGGTTGGCTTTTGCCATACGATGGGCTTCTTCCCGCTTCCGAATTGCTAGGCCTTCATTATTAACTGCATTCATCAATTCATCTGCCAAGCATTCATCAAATGGTTGGCCTTTCCGAGACCTTGCGGCTTCCAGAAGCCAGCGGGTTGCCAATGTAAATTGGCGATGCGTCGGTACTTCCATTGGAATCTGGTATGTGGCACCACCGATCCGCCGGGGGCGAACCTCCATGCGAGGTGAAGCGTTCTGGATAGCCTGCTCAAACAATTCAACCGGATCTTTCCCGGTCTTTTCGGCCATGATTTCGAACGCATCGTAAACCAGAGTCGCAGCTACTCTCTTTTTGCCTTTTTTCAGAATATGATTGATGAAGGTCTGTACTTTTACATTGTTGTAACGTACATCCGGCTCAATCTTTCTCCTGTCAGCTTTTCTCCGTCTCATCAGTTATCTCCATCGATCTTGTGATCAACTTGTTGTTAGGAAAACCTAACTTTAACTTCGTTTTGTTCCGTATTTTGAGCGCCCCTGTTTTCGGTCATCCACACCGCTCGAATCCAATACACCGCGGACAATATGGTAGCGGACACCAGGAAGATCTTTCACACGTCCACCACGCACCAGAACCACAGAGTGCTCTTGAAGACCATGACCTTCTCCTGGAATATAGGCTGTTACCTCAATACCATTTGTCAACCGGACACGGGCAATTTTCCGCAGGGCTGAGTTAGGTTTTTTGGGAGTCATTGTGCGCACGATTGTGCAGACGCCCCGTTTTTGAGGTGCACCCCTTTCCTGGCGAATTCTCCGCTGCTTCATTGTGTTAAACGTATAACGAAGCGCAGGTGCTTTGCTCTTGGTTTTCTTATCTGTGCGTCCCTTACGGACTAATTGATTAATTGTTGGCACATTAGCCTCCGTACCTAATCCAAATCTATTTCAAATTTCAAGGCCATCTATTCTACTTGATGGCCTTGGATTGCTCGTAAACCGTTATTCAATCAATCGATACTGCCCAAATCATTTTTCTTGGGCAACGACTAAGAATTTTAGCACGCCCATTTCAGAGCGTCAAGCCAGTCTATACCATCAATTTATTTCTATCTCAGCTGAAAATCGCTTTTTAGCGGTTTCCCAGCCCAAGCAAACCTGTACTCATGCGCGGAATTTGCGCCCGGCTGTCTTCCTTCCCGAAACTGATTATATCTCCATCGTCTGTGACTGCTTCGATAGCCAAACCAAGACTTTGCATTTCCTTAACGAGAACCCTGAACGAAGCGGGGATACCCACATCTTCGATCGGCTCTCCTTTTACAATTGCCTCATAAGCCTGAACACGACCGACAACATCATCGGATTTTACTGTCAGCATTTCCTGAAGTATATGCGCAGCCCCGTATGCTTCCAGAGCCCACACTTCCATCTCACCGAAGCGCTGTCCACCAAATTGTGCTTTTCCACCCAGGGGTTGTTGAGACACAAGACTGTAGGGTCCTGTGGATCGGGCATGGACTTTGTCCTCGACCAGGTGATGTAATTTTAGAATGTTCATCACACCCACTGTAACCGGGTTGTGATAAGGGCTTCCGGTTTTTCCATCAAAGACAGTTTGTTTTCCAAATAATGGCAATGGAACTCCTGTCTCGTTAATCAGTACATCAGCCTTTTCCCGTAGATCTTCCAGAGCTAATTTATCAATCTTCTTTGATTCCTTTCCAGAAACATGTTTAATCCACAATTTCAGGCACGCCTCTACAGCTCGTTCATCCTGGGCATCACGTTCATTATAGGGAATCTCCTGATCTTCGAAGAAAAGAATCTGCTCGGGTTCATATCCTTTGTCAGTCAGCCATTCCTTCAAAACAGCTCGCCTGGCAAAAGTCTCATCCGATACCAGTTTATAGACATCATATCCCCGGTCACCGAGCCAATTTTCCAGGAACAGGCGTCGGGCTTCATCATTATCCTTGATATCATGGGGTTCATAATCAAAACCATCCAACCATTCCCAGGCTTTTTGTTCTGCATCGTCCCAGGCTTGTTCAATCATCCAGGTTCGTGCCAGCTCAGCTTCGATTTCACTCTCGCGAGCGCCATCAAATACAGGTGTGATAGCTCTGAATCCTAATTTTTTTGCAGCCCAGCCTAAATGAGCTTCAAGAAGCTGCCCAATATTCATCCTTCCGGGGACACCCGTTGGAGACAGGAGCATATCTACCGGAGTGCCATCTTGGAGGTAAGGCATATCCTCAACCGGAACAACAGTAGAAACAACACCCTTATTTCCATGGCGGCCTGCTATCTTATCACCCGCAGTAATGCGTCGTTTTTGAGCAACAAAAACGCGGACCATTTTTTCCACACCAGCAGATAAATCTGCATTCTCCTCCCTGGTGAATACATTTACTTCAATTACTTTTCCTCGCTCTCCATGCGGCATTCGCAATGAGGTGTCTTTCACATCACGTGACTTTTCACCAAAAATTGCTCGCAGCAACCTTTCTTCTGGCGACAATTCTTTTTCGCCTTTGGGAGAAATCTTTCCTACCAGGATATCATTGGGACCGACCACTGCACCAATGCGAATAACACCTGTTTCATCCAGATCTTTAAGAGCTTCTTCACCAACATTTGGTATATCCCGAGTGATTTCTTCCGGACCGAGCCGGGTATCCCGGGATTCAACTTCGTGCTCTTCAATATGAATGGAGGTATATATGTCATCTCTAGCCAGGTGCTCAGAAATTACAACCGAATCCTCAAAATTAGCTCCCTCCCAAGACAAGAAGGCAACAGTGACATTCTGGCCTAAAGCCAGATTTCCATCGACTGTTGAAGATGAATCTGCAATGACATCACCTTTTTTCACCAATTGGGATTTTCGTACTATCGGCCGCTGATCAATACAAGTGCTCTGGTTCGAGCGCTCATATTTCCAAAGTTTGTATTCTCTATTCTCTTTATTTGAATTCCTGACAATAACCTTATCCCCTACTACAGAAATAACTTCTCCGTCTTCTTCGGCTAATAATACCTGGCCAGAATCTAGGGCAGCTGGTTTTTCAATCCCAGTAGATACACGGGGGATTTCAGGCTGCAGCAGAGGAACACCTTGCGCCTGCATGTTGGATCCCATCAATGCCCGGTTGGCATCATCATGGGATAAAAATGGTATCAGCGCTGCACTGATACCGACGATTTGATTAGGGGCAACATCGATAAATTCAATATCGGTTGGTTTCACAAAAAGGAAGTCAGAATGGTACCTTGCAGATACCCGCTCCTTTACAAATTCATAATGGTCATTAATTTCGGCATTTGCCTGGGCGATGACAAATCTATCTTCCGCGTCCGCGGCCAGGTACTCTACTTCTTCCGAAATAAAGGGAGTGACTAATACATTTTGAATTTTGGCTTTCACAATAGCGGAAGCCATCTTTTTTGTCACCCGCTCTCCAGCAGAAGCTATGACTTTTCCCGAAGTGGGATGCGTCACTTTTTCCCTAAGCTCGGCATCAACAATTTCAGGATCTTTAGGAGTTATTGACTGGCGGACTTTGCGGTAAGGGGTTTCGATAAAACCATAATCGTTTACCCTGGCATAAGAAGCAAATCGGCCAATCAATCCAATATTCGGGCCTTCGGGGGTTTCAATCGGGCAAATTCGACCATAGTGAGATTGGTGTACATCACGCACATCAAACCCTGCTCTTTGGCGGTGAAGACCACCAGGACCCAGGGCTGATAAAGTTCGTTTATGACGCAAT
>JAZFRV010000310.1:0-5860 GCA_036445875.1 Anaerolineales bacterium | reverse complement strand
CAGAATGACACTAACGGAAAATTAGGATGATTACTCTGAGTGTTGTATTTGAAGCTTTAATAGGAACCTCTCCGGAATGGACGGATCAAATCATTGTCGATGTTGGCATTGATTCCCGTACCATGATCCCAGGGGCCTTGTTTGTAGCAATTCCTGGGGAATCTGTGGATGGTCATGATTACCTGGAGGATGCCTTTTCGAACGGAGCCTCTTTTGCATTAATCGAACATCCAGTATCGTCTGATTACCGCGTTATCGATCTCCGTGCGGGAAAGGATCAGGATCTCTCTGAAGAGATTGAAATTCCTTTCTGTATCCTGGTTGAGGACTCGATCGAGGCACTCCAGAAAGTTGCAGGTGATTGGCGTAAAAAATTAGATGTGCGAATTATTGGAATTACCGGAAGTGTTGGGAAATCTACGACCAAAGAACTAACAACAACAGTATTAAAACAGCGGTTCAGAACATTAAAGAATCCCGGAAATTTAAATAATGAGATTGGATTACCAATGACTCTTTGGAGATTAAGTGAAGGTCATGATAGGGTAGTGCTGGAAATGGGATTTTATGTACCCGGTGAGATCAAATTCCTTTGTGACCTGGCTGCACCTGTTGTGGGGGTAGTAACCAATATCGGTACTGTTCATGCAGAACGTGCGGGAACACAAGATGAAATAGCTCGCGGGAAAGCAGAATTGATTCAATCCTTGCCAGCTGCACCGGACGGTGTGGCGATCCTGAATTATGATGACGAATTAGTGCGGGCTATGGCAGAAATAACGGATGCTAAAGTATTTTATTATGGACTGAGTCCCGAGGCTGATCTCTGGGCAGACCATGTTGAAGGTTTGGGTTTGGAAGGAATTAAATTCCAACTTCATTATCAAAATGAAACCTTTCACCTGAAGGTCCCCTTGATTGGAAGACATTCTGTTCATACAGTCTTAAGAGCAGCGGCAGTAGGCCTTATTGAAGGTTTGTCCTGGGAAGAAATTATCGGTGGACTCCGTTCAGAGAATACTCAGCTCCGCCTGGTCGCGGTGAAAGCTGAGTGTGGGGCACTTATTCTAGATGATACCTACAATGCTTCACCAAAATCAATGCTGGCCGCCCTGAACCTTCTCGAAGAAATGGAAGGTCGGAAAGTTGCTGTATTGGGAGATATGCTTGAATTAGGGCGCTACGAAACCCAGGGTCATCGGAAAGTGGGAATCCGGGCAGCAGAGGTTGCTGACGTTTTAGTCACAGTTGGTCAGCTGGCAGAGATTATTGCACAAGCAGCTAATGATTCGGGATTCCGAAAAGAACATATCCACTCTTTTTTGGATAGTGATAAGGCAATTGAGTTTTTAAAACAATATCTTGCTGAAAACGATATAGTTCTCGTTAAGGGATCACGCGGAATGCGGATGGATAAAATTGTTGCCTCCCTGGAGGTCGGATCATGACACAATCTTCGATGGCATTAGCTTTATCAGGTTTCAGTTTCCTACTGACTGTAATTTGGGGTGCACCGCTGTTGCGGATTTTAAGACGGTTAAAAATTGGAGCAAAGATCAGGATTGAAGGTCCAGAAAGTCATCAAGCCAAGCTCGGTACCCCCACAATGGGCGGTGTGCTAATTCTTTTCCCAGTAGCTTTGTTAACTATTCTTTTTAATGCAGTAAAAGTGTTGGGAGTATCGGTATTCGGAAATTCCATGCTGGTTCCCCTGAGTGTTTTTATCGCCTTTGCCGTCATAGGATCTATCGATGATTGGTTTAGCCTGCGTGGTATTCGAGGAGGGGATGGTTTATCCCCATTGTCGAAATTAATCCCTCAGTTTGTGGTTGCTATCGGTACGGTGATAGCCTTGCGATTGGTTCTGGATGTTCCCACTTTATATCTGCCCGGATTGGATTTTGATATTCCCCTGGGATTTTTCTATTATCCCATCGCCGCAATCATAATTGTAGGTTATTCCAATGCGTTGAATTTTACAGATGGCCTGGATGGACTGGCTGGATTAATTGCAGCCACTGCGTTCGCAGCCTATGGCGCGATCGCCCTCATCCAAGGACAAATCTATCTAGCTAGATTTTGTTTTATTTTGGTAGGTTCAATATTTGGTTTCCTATGGTTTAACGTCTATCCAGCCGAGTTGTTTATGGGAGATACCGGATCATTGGCGCTGGGCGCTACTTTGGCTGTGGTTGCCTTGATGACTGGTCAATGGGCTGTACTGCCGATTATCGGAATAATCCCCCTCAGTGAATTAATGAGTGTGGTAATTCAGGTGTTGTTTTTTAAAATTACCAAAGGAAGACGATTATTTAAAATGACGCCATTGCATCATCATTTTGAGTTGATGGGTTGGAGTGAGACCCAGATCGTTCAAAGATTCTGGTTAATTGGGCTGGTAGCAGGATTAATTGGGGTAGCTTTGTCGTTGGTCTAATGATGGATGATTGGAGAGGAAAACACCTGGTCATTGTGGGAGCGGCGCGGCAGGGACTTGCGCTGGCGAAGTATCTAAGTAAACATGGTGTGAATATTACGGTTACTGATCAAAGGGATGAAAAATTGTTGTACACTGTCCAGCAGGATTTTCAAGAAGGAGAAATAAATTGGGTCTTAGGAGGACATCCTATTGAAATCTTGGATGGCGCAGATCTGCTATCGTTATCCGGAGGTGTTCCGCTGACAATCCCCCTTGTACAGGAGGCAATTCAACGCGAAATTCCCCTGACCAATGATTCTCAGGTATTTATGGACATGGTTCCTTGTCCAGTGATCGGGATTACTGGATCTGCCGGGAAAACCACTACGATTATGTTGGTGGGGAAAATGGCAGAAGATGCTTTTGGAGAAAATCACACCTGGGTTGGCGGAAATATTGGGAACCCTTTAATAGCAGTTGTAGATCAAATTAAGAATAATGACATCTCAGTGGTTGAATTATCTAGTTTTCAATTGGAATTGATGAACACGGCACCGAAAATTGCCTGCATATTAAATATAACGCCGAACCATTTGGACCGGCATCGAACCATGCAGGAATACACCCGGGTAAAAGCCCGAATCATTTCCTACCAATCAAAATCAGGCATAGCAGTATTGAACCGTGAGGATGCGGGATCCTGGTCTCTGCAGAGTGAAGTGCAAGGTCAATTGATCACCTTTGGTTTGGATCGGCCACAACCAGGAATCGCCGGTACTTATCTGAACGGAGAAATGATTTCCTACTGGGATGGCTCATCAACCACAGATTTGGTCCCGGTCGACAGCATTCGTTTACTGGGAGAGCACAATTTGATGAATACACTAGCAGCATGTGCTGTTGCCAGTGCCGCAGGTATACCGGCAGAATCCATGCAAAACGGTGTTGAAGCTCTATCTGGAGTGGACCATCGACTTGAATATATCAGAACCTGGAAAGAAGCAGATTGGTATAACGATTCTATAGCCACGGCACCTGAACGATCAATAGCTGCAATCAATTCCTTTACGGAATCGTTAGTTCTTCTGGCTGGCGGGAGGGATAAAGATCTGCCCTGGAATGATTTTGCCAAATTGGTTCTGGAGAGAGTCAAACACCTGATTTTATTTGGTGAAGCAGCTGACTTAATTGAAGGTGCGCTCCAATTTGAGAGTGAAAACGGAGATATCGCAATTCCATATCAGAAATATGCTAACTTAAAGGAAGCTGTCCTCAAGGCGGCGGACATCGCTGAGTCCGGAGATGTAGTTTTATTATCTCCCGGTGGCACCAGTTTTGATGAGTTTATTGATTTTGCAGAGAGAGGAGAAAAATTTAGGAAATGGATTCAAGAATTGAGCTGAAAAAGAAACCATCCGAGATGGACCTGGCCGTTGATATCCCGTTTTTGGTTATCATTGCAGCCTTGTTGGTTTTCGGATTGTTAATGCTTTATTCCGCATCCTGGGATGTATCCTGGCATGCATCTAATGATGTTAATTCATTTTTCCTGAGGCAATTAATCTGGTTGGCAATTGGTTTGGCTGCAGCCGTATTTCTCTATTTTATGGATTATCACCGCTGGGAGCGAAATCATTTTGCCATTCTGGCAATACTGGTGACGGTCGGCTTGTTATTAACGGTGTTGTTTATCGGAGAAGGCAACGCCCGCTCTCTATTCGGTGGAAAATCCGTCCAACCCTCAGAGCTGGCAAAAATAGTCATCGTCATTTATATTGCAGTCTGGCTGAACTCAAAAGGAGACATGATCAAACAAGTTGGATTTGGATTGTTTCCTTTGGCATTGATCCTTGGTCTGGTCGGTGGATTAATTGCTATCCAGACCGACGTGAGTGCTTCTGTAACTGTTTTTGCACTCGGAATGATATTGTTTTTTATGGCAGGAGGATCGTTGGTCCAAATATTTATTCTGCTGATTATCTCGGGCACCCTCGGCTCCGGTATTGTTGCCCTAAGGAAACCGGAGGTCTATCAGCGGATTGTTGACTTTTGGGTTGGAATCCAGGACATTAACACAATCGGTTCAGAGCAGATTGCAAAATCCTTTACTGCTTTCATGGACGGTGGGTGGTTTGGTGTGGGGTTGGGACGAGGTGTTGCAAAATTGGTTCTTTTGCCCGTCCCGCATACGGATAGTATTTTTGCAGTAGTAGGAGAAGAACTTGGTTTTGCAGGAGCGTCAGTTCTGGTTCTTCTCTACAGTTTACTGCTCTGGCGAGGAATGATTATTGCCAAAAAATCCCTGGATGGTTTGGGATCGCTTCTGGTAGCAGGGTTGGTATTCTGGATCGTATTTGAGGCTTATGTGAATATTGGAGTAATCATTGGGTTGCTGCCAGTGGCGGGAAATCCACTTCCCTTTGTCAGTCAGGGAGGATCAAACCTTGTGGTAACTATGTCAGCTGTAGGTATTATTCTCAGCGTGGCACGCAGGGCTGAACTGGAACGAAGAAAACAGGAACGGAGGTCATTAGGTGCGGTTGTTGATTTGCGCGGGCGGGACAGGCGGGGGAGTGTACCCGGCTTTAGCCGTCCTGCAGGCACTACACGAGCATAAACCAATCTGGAACACTGATGACAGTGTCCTCTGGGTAGGCGGAGATAAAGGCATGGAACAAGAAATATTGTCCAGGCAGAATATTGAATTCAAGACAATTCCAGCAGCCGGATTGCATGGTGTGGGATTAAAAAGACTGCCAGGAAATATATCTCTATTAATGAAAGGTTACTTGAAAGCCAGGCAGATCCTACGAGAATTCTGCCCGGATGTATTGTTTTTCACCGGTGGATACCTGGCAGTACCAGTTGCTATTGCGGGTAGATCGGTACCAAGCGTTGTATTTATTCCAGATATTGAACCAGGTTTGGCGATCAAGACCATCACAAACCTCGCAGCTCAAATTACAGTCTCGGTGGACAAGACCAAGTTGTATATTCCGCCCGCAAAACCGGTAACTGTATCTGGTTATCCGGTTAGGGTAGAACTTTTAAAATGGTCCCGGGAAGAAGCATTCCGGACATTTAATCTGAACCCAGATTTACCGATCTTATTAGTCTTTGGCGGCAGCAAAGGCGCCCGATCCATCAACCGGGCAGTCAAAGGCATATTATCGGAGTTGCTTCGGGAAACACAAGTAATTCATATTACAGGAAAATTGGACTTTGATGAGATGCTGATCTGTCAGGATAGATTATCAGACCAGGAATTGAATAACTATCGGGTTTTCCAATTCTTGCATAACGAGATGGGAGCAGCATTAAGAATTGCGGATCTGGTAGTTTCCCGGAGTGGTGCTTCAATACTTGGTGAATATCCTATGTTTGGTTTACCTGCAATCCTGGTGCCTTATCCACATGCCTGGCGCTACCAAAAGACCAATG
>JAZFRV010000309.1:0-2089 GCA_036445875.1 Anaerolineales bacterium | reverse complement strand
TGCCGCTCATAGCCATAAATTTTAATGTATCCAGGGCAGCAAATAAATGGGTTCTGCTTTGAACCTGGGTAACTGCAGCAAGAATTTCGTCCCGATTTTTTCCTTTCCGGGCAAGTTCGGCCGCCTTTAACACCATAAATCCCTGACCCATACTGATACTTTTTGTATCAACAATGGTGATTTCTTTCCCAGTATGAAGTTCCTTGGCTGTCACCGCCGCTGCATATGTAGCACTGACATCACTACTGACTGTTAGACAGATGATTTCATCTGCGCCGTTTTCAAATGCTTCTTGATAGGCTTCAGAAAAATCCCCGGGAGACGGCGCTGCAGTTGTGGGTAATTTTCCTTCTTGTTTTACACGTTCTACCAATTGTTCATCTGTGATATCCGAACAGGCTTTCAGGATCTCTTCTCCGAAGTGGATCGTAATTGAGACCTGGCGAATTCCATACTCGTTCAAACTACTGGCGGGTAAACTGGTATCTGTATCTGAAATAATAGCAATTGTCATTGCGGGTTCTCCTTATCAAAATACATGATTATTAAGAATTTTATGTACTATAGCCATGATGTCTTTTAGGTAGATACGGCTATTGATTTATTAGTCCGATTTCGAGTTTCTCCATCTTACCATAGTTGGCAATTGCTTAGTTTTCTTGAAGGGTCATCTGGTATGATTGAAACAGAATTAACCCATCTAAGAGGAGAATTATATGCCGCTGCAGATCGGCATTGTAGGTCTACCCAACGTTGGAAAAAGTACTCTCTTTAATGTCTTAACTCAGGCACAAAATGCAGAGGTAGCCAACTATCCTTTTTGCACCATTGAACCCAACCAGGCTCTGGTCCCGGTTCCAGATGACCGGTTGGATAAACTTGCTGAGATGGTGGGGGTAAAGAACTCAATCAAGACAACCATTGAATTTTTGGATATCGCAGGGCTGGTGCAAGGCGCCAGCCGGGGTGAAGGCTTGGGAAATCAATTCCTGGGATCAATCCGTAATACGGATGCTCTCTTACATGTCGTGCGCTGCTTCGAAGATCCCAATGTTGTCCACATCAGCGATCATCCCGATCCAGAACAAGATATCGAGATAATCCAGGTTGAGCTTATATTGTCTGATCTGGAGCAAATCACAAAAAAGATTGAGAAGCTATCCCGGCAGATCAAAGGTGATAAGAAACTTCGCTCAAGTTTAGAGATGGCGGAATTAATACAAAAGCATTTACAATCGGGTAGCCCCTTATCGATATTTCCAGCTAAGAAAGATCCATATTTCACTGAACTTACCCAGGAGCTGCGTTTTTTAACAGCAAAACCCGTTATCTATGCTGCCAATATCGCAGAAGAGAATCTCGGGTCAGAACACCTTGCCCTGAAGAAAATAATGGAAATCGCCTCCAATGAGGGGGCTGAAGTAGTTCAAATCAGTGCTTTAATAGAGTCTGAGTTGAACCTGCTGGACGAGAGCGAAAAATCAGAATACATGGAAATATCTGGAATACAGATCAGCGGTTTGGAACAGGTCATCCACACTGGATATCGGACCTTGAACTTGATCAGTTTCTTCACCTACAATGATCAAGAGGCAAGAGCCTGGACGGTTCCAAATGGTGCCAGAGCTCCAGAAGCAGCCGGTCAAATTCACACAGATTTCCAGAAGGGGTTTATTAAGGCGGAAGTGATCCCCTTTTCAGTTTTTGTTGAATACGGAAACACTGCGGCCGTGAAGGAAGCCGGTAAACTCCAGATTGAAGGCAAAGATTATATCGTTCAAGATGGGGATGTCCTTTTTTTCAGATTTAACATCTAAGCAATATGACCTTAAAAATTCATAAGGCAAATTGAACCCAAGAGTGATATGTAAAAGCAATTAACATAAATTATTTGATTTAAGAAAAACCATATGAGTCAATATGACTGCATCTTCATCCCGGGTGGCGGATTACTACTAGATGGATCCTTGCCATCCTGGACAATAGCTCGCCTTGATCGAGCGTTATCGTTGAACTCACAAACCCGGTTTATCGCTTTTTTATCCGGGGGTACTGTTCATAAACCTCCCCCGCTTGATCAAGACGGATT
>JAZFRV010000308.1:0-2095 GCA_036445875.1 Anaerolineales bacterium | reverse complement strand
GTTTCATAACTTTATTTTTAGTCTGTTCATTTTCCATAAATATCCCGGGGGATTGCTCTAGTTTTTTGAGGTTTATTTCCAACTATCAAGGATTGTTATTGCATGATCTATTCGAATTTCTTTATCTGTTATCAATTTTTCCACCAGTTGAATGATCTGCTCTCCTTCAGCACCGGCGGCAATCGCTACCTGCCTGGCATGTAATCGCATATGTCCTTGTTGGATACCATCTGTCGCTAAAGCCCGGAGAGCTGCTAGATTTTGTGCCAGACCAACCGATACAATAATTTCCGCCAACTCCCGGGCGGAAGTTACATCCATCAGTTTTAAGGCTGTTTTGGCTCCCGGATGAACCCGGGTAGCTCCGCCCACGATGCCTGCCGCCAGCGGCAATTCCAATATTCCCTGTAGATTGCCATCTTGATCCTGGGACCAGGTTGAAAGAGACCGGTAAAATCCTGACCTCGCGGCATAGGCGTGAGCGCCTGCTTCCACCGCTCTCCAATCATTTCCTGTAGCTAAGAGGACCGCGTCAATCCCATTCATGATGCCTTTATTGTGAGTTGCTGCCCGGTATGGATCCGCATCTGCAAAAGCCCAGGCTTCTACGATCCCATCCCGGACTTGCTCTCCTGAATACTCCCCAAAAGCCAGGGTTTTGACTGGTATGGTACACTCCGCCTTCGCCAGGCGTTGATCAGCCAGGTTCGACAGTATGCGCAAATGAACTCTTCCTCCTGTAATATTTTCCAGGGCTGGAGCTAACCTCTCACAGGCGGTATTTACTGCATTGGCGCCCATCGCATCTCTCACATCAAACAACAGGTGAACTACCAGGAAGGGTCCGACTGCTGATTTGGCGATCTTCCTGACTTCCAGATCCCGGGGTCCTCCGCCCAGGTCAATCAGGATCGGATCAACATCCTCTAAGCTTGCCAGTAAATCATCTTTGTGATCTAGTATTGTTTTCTCAGCAGCTGAAAGATCTTTTAAATCCAGGACTTGTAACTGGCCGATCATCACAGGGTCTGAAGCATGAGCAGTAAATCCACCCCCCTCCCGTGCCAACTTTGCCATAAAAGAAGCTCCAGCGACGACTGAAGGTTCTTCGACTACCATGGGAACCAGAACATCCTTTCCATTGACCGTAAAGTTTAGGGCAACCCCCAGCGGTAAACTGAATCGACCAATCACATTTTCAATCATATTTTCCGCTATTTCCAGCGGAAGACCCCCATCCAGATCCAGAATTTCCAGATCATTTGCCGTCAGGGATCCATTTTCGATCAATGTTTGACGCCGTTTTTCAAGGGATAAATCATAAAAACCCTTGATCCGAGAGCTTTTATCCTCTTTCTTCATAAGCTTACCTGCCTGATCAAAAATCAGCCATACTTGCTATGTCGTTTAAAAGATACGCTACCAAGACTAGCAAAAACTATCAAAATCAAAACAGATAAGGTAAAATGTCTTCTGGATAGATACTATGACCCGAAAAACCAAGAAGGAATTAGAAGATCAAATAGGATCTTTGTATCAAGCTAGCAAGGATCTAGTCCAGGATTTATCCCTGGAGACCGTTTTGTGGCGTATTGTCCGTCTGGCCCAGGCTCAGGTTGAAGCTGAATACGCAGCTCTTTTGATCCGGGACGAAGATGGAAAGGTAGTTAATTTCATCCATACCGGCATGACTGAGGAAGAAATCAGTTTGATGCCGCATCCACCGAGAGGCAAGGGTTTACTGGGAGAACTGCAAAACAAACACGAGGTCATCCGCATCCCGGAGATTATCCAAGACCCTCGCTATTCCGGGTTTCCACAATACCACCCGGAGATGACTTCCATGTTGGGAGTTCCAATCATCACGGGGGAAAAAATCCTGGGGCAAATCTACCTAACCAACAAACTTGACTCGACTGAATTCACCGGTGATGATGAGCGGTTGATGAAAACCCTGGCGGCTTACGCAGCAGTTGCAATCACCAATACCCAGTTATACAACCACCTCCTTGAACGGGATAAAACCCTAAACCAGCAATACGAAGATTTATCACTTATAAATGACCTAGCCCAGGGAATCGCGGGTTCCTGGGAT
>JAZFRV010000307.1:0-2661 GCA_036445875.1 Anaerolineales bacterium | reverse complement strand
GTTAATTTTCTTGTGGATATTTTATATGCGATGCTGGATCCGCGCATTCGGTACAAATGAGGAAGCTTTATGGCTAAGATCAATCCTGAAGAAATCACTGTAACTGATTTTGCTGTCAGGGAACATCGTTCCTTATGGGGTGATGCCTGGCGGCGATTAATATCAAGCAATACTGCCCGTCTTGGCATGTTTATTGTGGTCCTATTTGTTTCCTCGGCTACACTCTCACACTATTTTTGGAAATACGAACCTAAAAAAGATCTGGACTATTCCCTAAAACTTAAGGCCCCAAATTTGACCATCTCAGAAGAGATTCCTTCGATTCATCCCTTTGGCACAGATAAACTAGGACGGGATATCTTCCGTAGAGTGGTACATGGCGGTTGGAATTCTCTGCGAGTTGGAATCGTGGCTGTGGGCATATCATTGTTTGTTGGAGGTTTGATAGGCTTGATGTCCGGCTTTTATGAAACAGTCCCGATGACAATGATAGAACGTCTGGTGTTATTTGGCGTAGCCGGGCTGCTACTGGGGTCTCTCTCTGCCTGGATCGCGAATCAGTATTTCCAGTTGATCTTGTTTACAGGATTGGGCTTAGCTGCCGGTTATTATCAGGATTTATTCTCTGGAAAAATCCTGAGGTTGATAACCTTTGCTATCCTGGGAGGGTTAATCGGTGCCGTTCCTGGACTTTTAATCAGTCCAACTTTGGCTTTAATATGTGGTTTGTGGGGTTTATTATCCGGGGCGCTTTTGTCTCGCCAACTAGAAGGTAAATTCTTCTCAAATGTAATGATGCGATTGATGGATATAGTGCTTTCGTTCCCGGGTTACCTGCTGGCGATTGCTATCGTGGCATTTTTGGGCCCGGGTCTTTCAAAAGGTATGATTGCGATTGGTGTGGTAGGTATACCTGTTTATGCGCGGCTTACTCGATCAGTTGTGTTGTCAGTCATTCATAAAGAATATATACTTGCGGCACAATCAGTTGGAGAGTCACATGGCCGGATCATTTTCCGACATATAACACCCAATATCCTTTCTCCAATCATCGTTCAGACTACCATGGGGCTGGCAAGCGCAATCCTGTCCGCTGCCGCACTTGGTTTTCTTGGATTAGGTGCGATACCACCTGAACCGGAGTGGGGAGCCATGTTGGGTGATAGCTACCGATATCTAACCAGCGGAGCCTGGTGGGCAGTTTTGTTCCCCGGCCTGGCGATCATGTTAAGCGTGCTGGGCTTTAATTTACTGGGAGATGGTCTGCGTGACGCGCTTGATCCCAAATTGCGCACGTAGGGACAAATCATATGAATCCATTATTAGAAATTAAGAATCTAAAAACCCGATTTTACACCCAAGATGGAGTAGTAAAAGCGGTTAACAATGTTTCTTACACAATGAAAAAGGGAGAAATTCTGGGAGTTGTGGGAGAAAGCGGTTGTGGAAAAAGCGTTCATGCCTTGTCTATGATGCAGCTTATCCCAGATCCTCCCGGAAAAATCACCGACGGTGAAATCTGGTTTGATGGGCGCGATTTGCTCACACTCGATGAGGATCAGATGCAGAAAGTCCGCGGTCGGGATATTGCTATGATCTTTCAGGATCCGATGACCTCTCTGAATCCGGTTTTTACAGTAGGATTTCAAATTGTTGAAGCCCTCCTGCTCCACAATGATATGACAAGAGACGAGGCAAAAGCCCGAGCGGGCGAATTGCTGGATCTGGTTAGAATTCCGGGTGCAAAACAACGGTTGAATGATTATCCACATCAATTCTCTGGTGGTATGCGGCAGCGAGCAATGATTGCCATGGGTTTGTCTTGTGAGCCCAAATTGTTGATTGCTGATGAGCCGACAACTGCCCTGGATGTAACTATCCAGGCCCAAATCATTAACCTGGTGAAGAAATTACAGGATGAGCTGGGGATGGCGATCATGTGGATTACCCACGACCTCGGCGTGGTAGCAGAATTGGCCCATACTATCAATGTGATGTATGCTGGTTCAATTATTGAGACTGGAAAAATCCGAAATATTTACAAACAAACCCGCCACCCCTACACAATCGGATTACTCGGGTCCCTACCTCGTCTGGATGACTCCCCGGGCACAGAATTAATCTCTATTCCGGGCTTGCCTCCAGATCTGGTATCGCTTCCCGGAGGGTGTCCTTTTGCAGCCCGGTGCGGATACCGGATCGAACATTGTGTCAATGAGAATCCACCCTTAATAAAAATTGATGGGCAGGATCATTCCGTTGCCTGTTGGCGCTGGGAAGAGATTGCGGGGATAGGTACAAAATGAGTACAAACAATAAAACTCTTGTTGAAGTCCGAAATCTAAAAAAATATTTTCCGATTTCTGGTGGCCTGTTCTTCAACAAAACCAATGATGTGAAAGCGGTTGATGATGTGAGTTTTGATATATTTGAGAAGGAAACGCTAGGGCTTGTAGGTGAAACTGGGTGTGGAAAGACAACTGTCGGCCGGACAATGCTGCATCTATATCAACCGACAGGCGGAGAAATCCTGTTTGATGGTGTCGATTTGAATTCACTGGGTGAAAGAGAACTGCGACAAACCCGCTCCAGAATGCAGATGATTTTTCAAGATCCTTATGCATCTTTAAATCCCAGAATGACCGTCGGATCTATTGTAGG
>JAZFRV010000306.1:0-3427 GCA_036445875.1 Anaerolineales bacterium | reverse complement strand
ATTTACACCGACACCTGGGTCAGCATGGGGCAGGATCAAGAAGCAGCTCGCCGGAAAGAGGTTTTCCCGCCTTTCCAGGTCAATCAAACCCTCCTGGAGCAGGCGGAGAAAGATGCCATTGTACTGCACTGTCTGCCAGCCCACCGGGGAGAGGAAATCACCGATGAAGTTGCGGATGGACCCAATTCCCGGCTTTTCCCCCAGGCTCACAACCGGCTCCATGCCCAAAAAGCGATTTTAGTTAAACTATTATCATGATCTTCAATGCTGTGAGGTGCAACTCATGAACATCTGTATTCCAAAAGAACGTCGCGATTCTGAATACCGGGTCGGACTGACTCCGGCAGGGATCCAGCTCCTGACCCAGCAGGGACACACCTGTTTTGTAGAGAAGGAAGCTGGAGTTGGAAGCGGTTTTTCAGATCATGCCTATCAGCAAGCCGGCGCTACCATCGTTTATAGTGGCGAAGAGATCTACGGCCGGGCAGACTTGATCCTGAAAGTATCCTCCCCGGTCAGGGAAGCTTACGACTGGATGCAAAAAGGGTTAACCCTGATGGGATTCCTGCATCTTTCAGCAGGAGCTGCTGCCAAAGCGGACATTCTGCAGGAAAGAAAGATCACTACCATCGGGTATGAAATCATCCAGGAAATGGACGACAGTCTACCAGTGCTCAAGCCCATGAGCCAGCTTTCCGGAAGGATGATCCCTCAAATTGCAGCTACCTTGGCTCAGAACAATTATGGCGGCAATGGATTTTATATTGGCGGCATACCGGGAATTCCACCAGCGGACGTCGTGATTATCGGATCCGGTGTTGTAGGACGCAATGCTGCCCGATCCTTCCTGGGAATGGGTGCGAAAGTATATATGCTTGACAGCTCCCTTGAGACGCTCCAGGAAATCGATCGTGAATTTGGCAGCCGGGTGAATACTCTGGTCGCCTATCCCTTTAATCTCCGCAGTGTATGTTCCTTCGCGAATGTGCTGGTAGGAGCCATCCTGGTCCCCGGAGCGCCTTCTCCGGTGGTTGTCACCCGGGAAATGGTACAGCAAATGCATACCAAATCGATCATAATTGACAGTTCAATCGATCAGGGCGGCTGTATTGAAACCAGCCGGCCCACTACCCACAGCAACCCCACCTATCTCGAAGAGGATGTCATCCATTATTGTGTACCCAATATGACCGGGGTATTAGGCCGGACGGGAACCCATGCCATGAGCAATGCAACCTGGCCATTTATCGAACGGATTGCCGAGATCGGTGTGGAAAAATCTATTAAGGAGAATCCGGCTCTAAAGAATGGTTTATATACCGAACAGGGGAAAATTGTAAACCAGCATTATAAAAATGCCCTGGAGGGGAGAAAAAGCGTATGAGTTGGACTGCCCAATATAAACAGAAAGTAGTTACCGCGGCAGAGGCTGTCAAGGCAGTTAAATCCGGTGACCGGATTTTCCTCACCGGAAACTGTTCTGTGCCAAAAAAAATCTTGTCTGCCCTGGTAGATCGGGCATCCGAACTGAAAGATGTAGAAATCAACCAGGCATTAACAATTGGTTCTGCTGATTATGTCAGCCCAGAGATGGAAGGACATATACGGGTAAATACCATGTTCATCAGCCACAATACCCGCCAGGCAGTCCAGGAAGGAAGGGCGGATTTCACGCCTGTGCTATTATCAGAATTTCCTCTCCTCTTTAAAGACAAGGTTCTGCCCGTGAATGTAGCCTTTGTGCATCTCTCCCCTCCCGATCCGCATGGATACTGCAGTTTTGGTATTGAGGTGGGGTTAAGTAAAAGCCCGGCGGAATCAGCGGAAATAATTATCGCTGAAGTTAATGAACAGATGCCCCGGACCCTGGGAGATACTTTCATCCACGTCAATGCGATCGACTATATCGTACCTGTTGATTATGAATTGCCAGAACTGGCTATGGGCGGGGATAATCCATCAGATACAGTTAAAAATATTGCCGGTTACATAGCCGAATTGATTCCAGACGAAGCGACCATGCAAATGGGAATCGGCGCCATACCTGACGCGGTTCTTAAACATCTTTTTGATAAAAAGGACCTTGGCATTCATACTGAATTATTTTCTGATGGTGTGATTGAACTGGTTGAAGCCGGCGTAATAACAAACGCTAAAAAAACCTTGCATCCGGGAAAGATCATCGCCGGGTTTATTCTGGGCACAAAACGCCTTTACGATTGGGTTCATAACAACCCACTGATTGAATTCCTGCGCACCGAGTATGTCAATGATCCCTTTGTTGTTTCTCAAAATAATCGTATGGTTGCTGTCAACTCTGCGATTGAGATTGACCTCACCGGTCAGATCTGCGCAGATAGCATCGGGACCAAATTGTACAGCGGGGTTGGCGGTCAGCTGGATTTCGTTTATGGTGCCTCCCGTTCTAAAGGGGGTGTTCCAATCATCGCTCTCCCAAGTACGGCAAAAGACTTCAGCAGGATTGTCACCACCTTAAAACAAGGCGCAGGTGTGGTCACAACTCGAAATCACGTCCATTATGTGGTAACAGAATACGGTGTCGCAGCCCTCTATGGAAAAACTATTCGCGAACGAGCCCAGGCTTTAATCAATGTCTCTCATCCGCAATTCAGGGATGAGTTAACCAGAGAAGCCTCAGAACTGCATTATATATAACAATAGATTGTTGAATTATCACTAAAGAGAGCAGAGAATGAGTCACCGGGCAAAAATAATCGCTACCCTAGGACCTGCGAGCGAAGATAAAAAAACTATCAGATCCTTACTGACCGCTGGAATGGATGTAGCACGGATTAATTTTTCCCATGGCGATCACGAGGGCCATGCCCAGGTGATTCAGAACCTGCGCGAATCAGCCCAGGAGCTGAATCGCCCTATCACAATCCTCCAGGATCTATCCGGTCCAAAAATCCGCACGGGGAAAATAAAATCGGGCAGCATTAACCTGGTGGATGGAAACAAATTTATTCTCACCTCGGATGATGTCGAAGGATCAGAAGAGATCATCTCCATAAATTATCCCGATCTCGCCTTAAGCGCAAAAGTTGGTGGTCGGATTTTATTGGATGATGGAAAACTTGAGTTACTGGTAAAAGAGATCAAGGGCAGCCAGGTTGTAACAGAGATTATCCAGGGGGGTATACTGAAACCCCGCAAAGGGGTTAATTTGCCGGGCGCCGATTTAACCATCCGTGCCCTAACCGAAAAAGACCTGGCAGATCTCAAGTTTGGAATGGCACATGATATTGATGTTCTGGCGCTTTCATTTGTGCGCTCCGCGGAGGATATTAACCGGCTTCAGCAGGAAATCATAAACATTAACCCGGATCAAAAAAATCTTCCAATCATCGCAAAATTGGAACATCCTGACGCCATTAAGAATCTTCATGAAATCATCCATGCAGCA
>JAZFRV010000305.1:0-19514 GCA_036445875.1 Anaerolineales bacterium | reverse complement strand
ATCACCAGGCAGGAGAGCTCCGGGCTGGCGAGCACCCACTTGAAGGCGGCCTGGGTGTAGGAGTCCGCCTCGGCGCGATCCTCCAGGAGCCCCTGGTGCAGGGCGCCCTTCAGGGTCTTCATGGCCACTACGCCGACCCCGGCCTGGTGGGCGCGACGGATGATCTCGGTCTGTCGCGGCCACCCACCGTGGTGATAGGCGAGCATCATCACGTCGATCCGGCCCGAGTCGATGGCGACCTCCGCCACCTGCTCGAGATTGGGCGTGTGTGAGGAGAAGCCGATGAAGCGCGCCTTGCCCTGCTCCTTCAGCCGATCGAAGGCCTCGTGGGTGTTCTCGTCCAGCAGGCGCTCCGCGCTGTCACAGGCGTGGACGTGCACCAGGTCCACGTAATCGGTCTGCAGTCGCCGGAGGCTGGCCTCCACCGCCTCGATGCTGCTCTGCACGGGACTGCCGGGGGGCAGGTGACCGTGGGGCGTGCAGAACTTGGTGGCGAGGAACATCTCGTCCCGGTGCCCCTTCATCGCCTTGCCGAGGGCCAGCTCGGATCCGGTCTCCGAGTAGTCGGGCGCCGTGTCGAAGTAGTTGACGCCGCGCTCGATCGCCATGCGGGCCACGCGCTCGCCCTGCTCCCCCTTGATGCGGGTGGATCCGAGCGAGATGTCCGAGACCTCGAAGCCCGTGCGGCCGAGCTTGCGGTACTCCATGACCCGGGCGCCCGCCCACTCGGGCCTGGGGCTCGGCGCCTTGGAGGGCGTCTCGGGCTGGAGGGCCGGCCCCGCCACCGTCACCCAGCCGGAGATGCGGGCAAAGGCGGCGACAGCGGTGGCCACCACGCCGCCTCCGATAGCTCCCAGCCCCAGCAGGAAGTGACGTCGCCCGCCGCTCGCGCCCGGTCCGCCCCCGGCGGGGGCAGCCACCGAAGCGAGACCGCGTGCCCACAGCACCGTGAGCACCAGCGAAGCCAGGACCGCGATCGTCGTGACAGCGATCGGCGCCTTGGAGACCAGTGCCTGGTCGAGGCCTTCGATGGCACCGGCTAGCCAGTCACCAAGCAGCAGGTCTGTTGATTTACGAGCGGAAGATAGCCTTCCCCAATATTCCCCAACACCAAGGACGAGCCCTCAAAGCATCCAATCCTGGAAAAACATCCAGAAAGAATCTCCTCAAGCAGATAAATCGGAGAGCCAATATCATCCAGGACAAAAAATTAAACATGCCAAATGGGGAGAAGGCCTGGTGTTAAATAGTGTCCTTCAGGATGATGACGAAATTGTTGATATCTTTTTTGAAGGAGTTGGGAAGAAAAAACTCATCGCCTCCTTGGCTGATCTGAAAATAATTGACTCCTAGAGAATGGTAAAATTATTTTAGGTATCCCCAGAAACAAGCTATTGGAATAATGATATGGCTGTAATTGAGAAAGGATCATTTGAGGTCATCAGCCGAAGTCCCACTCAGACTCGCCGGATTGGTATGCGGTTAGGTGAAATGCTCCAACCGGGAGATGTTATTGGACTGGAAGGAAATCTGGGCGCCGGAAAAACAACCATGGTCCAGGGAATCGCTTCCGGCTGGGGATCATATGACTCAGTATCCAGTCCGACATATGTGCTTGTAAATGTTTACCGGCGATTGGATCGCAATCAACTCTTTCACCTTGACGCCTTTCGATTAGAAAACTCTGAAGAAGCTATTGATCTGGATATCGATGCCATGCTTGATCAGGGACCGCTTCTAGTAGAGTGGGCTGACCGTATTAAAGAAGCTATACCTGAAAATTGTCTCTGGATAAATATGCGTTTAATCAATGATGAGCAGAGAGATTTTATTGTTAATGCAAGGGGCGATCGCCATAAAACCTTGCTGGAGCGATTCCGGGAAGATATTTACGGAGCATAAGTATGTTATTGGCAGTGGATACCTCAACTCAGACTGTGGGGATTGCCCTCTTTGATGGCAACCAGATATTGTGTGAAGAAAGTTGGATTTCCCGTCGCTACCATACTGTAGAATTAGCAAAAGCCGTCCAGTCAAACCTTTCCCGGGCAGAATTAGCTGTGACTGATTTGCTTGTATTGGCAGTGGCAATTGGACCGGGGTCCTTTACAGGACTCCGGATCGGATTGGCATTAATCAAAGGGATCGCCTATACTAACCAAATACCTGTAATAGGGATCCCTACCCTTGATATAACTGCCAGGGCTGTTCCAGTTCGGGATACAAAATTGGCAGCTGTTCTCCAGGCGGGAAGAAGCCGTTTAGCCGTCGGCTGGTACAAGAATGTTGATGGCGTTTGGGAAGCAGAGGATCCTGTTGAAAACTTATCCCTGGACGAGCTGCTTAATAAAATCGATTCTCCCATCATACTTACTGGTGAGCTAAGCGAAGAAATCCGCCAGCTTGTCCAGGATCATGATTTGATAGAAACAACCAGCCCTACTATGGCTCTTAGAAGTCCAAAATATCTAGCTGAATTAGCCTGGAAAAGATGGAAAGAAGGCGCTGTAGATGATATTCTGAATCTTTCTCCAATCTATCTGCATAAGGGAAATCCAATCTCTGGATAAAAACTAATCAAGGAGCTTAATACCCGAATGAATTCGGACCAAGTGCTAAAAGATATTGCAGAAGAAGTATCAAGCTGTAAGAAGTGTGAATTGAATCATTCCCGTGATAATGGAGTTCCGGGTGAAGGCCCTACTAATGCAGAGATCATGTTCATTGGGGAAGGACCCGGATTTCATGAAAATACACAGGGCAGACCTTTTGTTGGAGCAGCTGGTGACTTGTTAGTGGAATTATTAGATTCTATCGGCATGAAAAGAGAGGAAGTTTTTATTACGAATGTTGTAAAATGCAGACCACCCGGAAACCGGGATCCAGCCATCGAAGAACTTGAAGCGTGCAACTTCTATCTGGATCAGCAAATTCAGGCAATCAATCCAAGCGTTATTGTTACTCTGGGACGATTTTCAATGGGAAAATTCATCCCACATGCAAAGATCAGTCAAATTCACGGACAGTCGATCCAGGTTAAAGGGATGCTGGTAATCCCTTTTTATCATCCAGCTGCAGCGCTCCATCGACCTTCATTACGGTCTGAAGTAGAAGAAGATTTTGCCAAGCTTCCCGCATTAATAAAAGGAGTAGCAAAAATCCCCGAAGTTCAATTGGAACGACATTCCGAGAATAATAATGATCAGGCGGAGCAATTATCCCTGTTCTGATTAATTGATAGAGATTTAGAGCATATATGTCCAAGGCCTAGAGTGAATAACTCCAGAAAATACAGAACCGAACTCCAAAAGTTGTTGTGTTGGGATTGGGTTATGTTGGTTTGCCTTTGGCGGGTTTGTTGAAATAGACTGAATATCAGGATCAAAATTACGAAAGGATTCTGTTATTGATTTACATCAGATAGGGAATATCCCATGAAAAAATATCTCATCACCGGAGTGGCAGGATTTATCGCCTCTGTTGTTGCGGAAATGCTGCTTGATCAAGGTGCAGAAGTTGTTGGTCTTGATAATCTTAATCATGCCTATGATGTGCGCATGAAAGAGTACCGCCTTACAAAACTAAACAAACACCCGGCATTTTCATTTCATAAACTTGATGTCAGCGACCAAAATTTGCTACATAATATCCAGCTTACCGGGCAGGGTTTTAACGCGGTCATAAACCTAGCTGCCCGAGCAGGTGTGAGGGACAGTTTAAAAGATCCTTGGGTTTATATGGATACAAATGCAACCGGTACTTTAAATCTACTTGAACTATGCCGGCAGGAAAATGTACCCAAGTTTATCCTGGCATCTACATCGAGTATTTACGGTGAAGATGCACCTCTGCCAACTCCAGAAACTGCTCCCAGCGACAAACCGCTTCAAGCTTATGCGGCCAGTAAGAAGGCGGCAGAAGCGATGGCTCACGCCTACCATTTTTTATATGGAGTTGATGTATCTATTGTGAGATATTTTACAGTTTATGGTCCTGCAGGCCGACCAGATATGGTCATGTTTCGTTTCTGTAAGTGGATCCAGGAAGATATGCCAGTTCATCTGTTTGGAGATGGTAATCAATCTCGCGGCTTTACCTATGTGGATGATATCGCAAGAGGAACCATCTCCGCGTTAAAATTAATTGGTTATGAAATCATCAATTTGGGTGGACACGAAGTGATGACAATTAATGAGCTGATTGCTGGAATGGAAAAGAAAATTGGTAAAAAGGCTGAGATCGTATTTCATACTAAACATCCGGCTGATATGTATACAAACCAGGCTGATGTCAGTAAGGCAAAATCACTCCTAGGCTGGGAACCAATAATTTCCCTGGACGATGGGATCGAAAAGTTGGTTGATTGGTATCAAAGAGAGCGCGATTGGGTGAAAAACATCAAGACGGATTGAATCATGGTTGACACAGAGATCATAAATAGGGAAAATCATATCGGATTCCTTGATGCCTTAAGGGGATTTTTAGCATTCTGGGTGTATTATGGACATTTGAAAATGGCTTCTATCGGAAGAGAAGTGTTTTGGGGATCTCCTGCTCTCGCGGTGGATGGATTTATGATCCTGTCTGGATTTTTAATGGCATACCATTGGGCCCGGCGAGAAAAGAAATTTTCTACTTTCTGGGCTCAAACGAAAGATTTTTATCTCCGGCGTTTCTTTAGAATCGCACCGCTATATTATTTATTGGTTTCCATAGAATTTTTATGGCAAGAAGAGTTGTTTTCAATAAAAAGTGCAGTGAATAAAATAATATCTCCAGCTTGGGCAGGTATAGTATTAAATTTTGACAATCCAGTAGCAAGAGATATTGACTTTGTAAATATTTTTTCTCATTACAGTTTTGTTTTTGGTTTAATCCCCAAATATGCCAATAGCAATCTTATTCCCGATTGGAGCATATCATTGGAAATGCAATTTTATCTACTTTTCCCATTTATTGTCTTATTGATAACCAGAATGGGTTCATTTTCAGTGACCTTTTTAAGTTTGTTGGCTGCAATAACCACAAATAAATTCTTTGGTTTACATCTTGATAAGGGTATCCTGTGGAACTTTCCACAACCATCTTTTCTTCTATTTAAAATCAATTTTTTCCTGGCCGGAATGGCTCTGGCTTATGCATACCTGAGTAAGGATGCTAAACGGAGAATCGCTTGGCTTGTCCTGGTCGCAATTTCTCTTTATGACGCTAGCACTCGGGTGCAAATTATAGCCGCAGCTCTAACTTTCATGTTAATGTTTGATTTTGATAAGAATGAGTTTTTTAATCGATTAGGATCGTGGAAGATCTCAAAATTTTTTGGTGATACCTCTTATTCACTCTATCTTTTGCATCTTTTGATAATGTATCCAATTCTCAATATCTTATTCCAGCAAAATTGGTACTTTGAGTTGAGCACCTATGTCAGGTTTTTTGTATCTCTAGTAATTATCAGTCCTATTGTATATTGTTTATCTTATCTTTTGTATCGGATAATAGAAATGCCGGGGATTCTTCTCGGGAAAAAGGTTGCCCAACGAGTAAAATCGCAGAGAGCCTAGACCTGACACAAAAAATCTATTTTGAGAGGTAACCATTTTTAGTTGAACCTCGAGAAAGAGCTTGGTACACGGTCCTATTATCATTCCTGGTATTAATCATAAGTCACACTCCGCTCAAGTTAATTTATAAATAAGGATGACTGACAACACAGTATTATTGTTGATTTGGCTGTATATATCTATATTCGAGTGTAATCGAATATAGACTAGAGGGGATAAATATATTTCTGCGGCTGTCTCTGGGATACGAGAATAATATTCGGGAGGGGGAAAATCAGGTTTAATTTAACGATTTTTCCCTTGACCTTCTTGTTATGTGAGTTATAATTCAATGACTGAAATATAGAAAAGTGCTCTTAATGAGGTCGTCCTGAAACTTAGGGCGAAGGTATCGGGCACGTTGGAAATGCTATAACTTGGATCAGGATCGTTCTGTTGGCCTGAAGCAATTATTCTGATAAATATATCCTCGAAACAAAGCAGAAAAAAACTTAAGGACGGTATGAAAAAAGTTAGAACTGCCATTCGAATTATCAAAGAAGAAGGATGGTCCTCGTTGTTCAGAAAATCCCTTCAAAAGGTCCGGTCTTATGGATCTGGGACAGAAATAGATGAACTTGGGATTTGTTATCAAGCTTTAGAGGCTGATAATAAACAGGGATTAATGATTGATGTGGGTGCCCATCAGGGGGGTTCGCTGGCTCCATTTGCGATATCTGGATGGAGGGTGTTTGCTTTTGAGCCCGATCTTGAGAACCGGGAAGAGTTAACCAGGAAATTTGGATCCCATCCCCTTGTGCAGATTGACCCCCGCGCGGTTTCAAATCAACCAGCATCGAAAGTAACTTTGTACAAGAGTGACCAATCCAGTGGGATTAGCTCGTTGACACCTTTTCATGAGAGTCATCATGAAGCTCTGAAAGTGGATGTAATTACTCTCGCTAGTTTCCTTGCAGAACAGGAGTTACTGGAAGAGCAAATTGTTTTTTTGAAGATTGATACTGAAGGGTATGATTATTTCGTTTTGCAAGGTTTCCCTTGGGATCAAGATACCCCGGATTTAATCTTGTGTGAATTTGAAAATGTAAAAACAAAACCACTGGGTTATTCGATAACTGATCTGGCCGAGTATCTCCAAGCCAGATCTTATCAATTGATTATCTCTGAATGGTATCCCATTCAGGCATATGGCAGCTCCCATCGCTGGAGGCGGTTTGCTCATTATCCTTGTGAGCTACTTGATCCAAAATCTTGGGGAAATATTATGGCTGCTAAAGATCCAGGGATTTTCAAAAAATTGTCCAAAGCATGTCATCTTTAGATCGAGCAAGGGAAATTTTATTATGGTAGCGATTATCCTGATCTCATTTCTTTTATTATTTTTCATCTTCATTGGAAAGGATGGATGTGAACTACGGGAAGCTCTCGTAAAATCATTCCTGGGTAATTTCTTCCTGATTTTATTGTCCACCGAGGTCTTGTCCCTCATAAATCAGATTACATTCAAAGGAATATTATTCTTTTGGATATTGGTTGTGACATTTGAGATTATTGCTTTGATCAGAATGATCCGATCGAAGAAATATGATCTTTCACAGATTAAATCCCTAAAAGGAATATTAATCTTTACCAGGTATGAGTGGTTGATTGTAGGTCTAATTGGATTGATTTGTGCCACAACATTATTGATTGCATTATTATCGCCACCAAATAATTATGATTCCATGACTTATCACATGGCGAGAGTAGCGGAATGGATTCAACATCAAAATGTGAAATTTTATCCAACGGCTATCCCGAGACAAAATTATTCCATGCCTTTTGCTGAGTATGTGGTACTTCAATTCCAGATTCTTAGTAGATCAGATCTTTATGCGAACTTGGTTCAATGGCTAAGTTTCATTTTCTCGATAGTGACTATCTCGTTAATTACAAAAGAACTCAAGTTCTCAAAATTCACTCAGATTTTGGCAGGATTTGTCGCTTCTACGACACCTATGGCGATTCTCCAAAGCAGCAGCACTCAGAATGACCTGGTCGTGGGAGTACTGTGTCTGAGCTTTGCCTACTTTCTATTGAGATTTGTCAAATCTTTTTCCGTAGAGGATGGTATATTTACAGCCATTTCCTTTGGATTAGCTTTATTAACCAAAGGTACAGGATATATTTTTTGTGCTGCGATCGGCATCTTATTAGGTGTATATAAAGTATTTTCTTTAACAGAAAAAGAGAAAAAAAACAAATTAGTGTGGTTTTTGGGGTTGATAGTGGTTGCCGGTTTAATCATGAATTCCGGGCATTATCTTCGCAACTATAATTTATATGGTCACCCTCTTTCTACAGCAAATAATAGAATCACGACGGATAATCTATCTCTAACCACTACCTATGCAAACTTGATTAGAAACGCTGCAGGTCAACTGGCAACACCTTTGCCGATAATCAATAATATGATTGTCAGTGCGACCGAATGGACTCTTGGGGAAAACATCAATAACACTGATGCAACATTTGAGGCGGCTGAATTTTCAGTTGATTTTCGGATTAATTCGGATTATTCTGGCAATTTGTTTCAGATGGTTTTATTAACATTAGCACTTATTATTTTGCCCTGGTTGATCAAAAACAGAAAATCTACCCTTTTTTTCTACCTTACGGCAGTCTTCGTCGCAATTGTGGTGTTCAATGTTTCCATAAAATGGCAACCTTGGGGAAGTCGTCTTATCACTCCGATATTTATGTTGGGATCTCCCTTGATTGCTATTCTAATAGATAAAACGATCTCATCTAAGAAACTGATCTCATCATTGATGGTGGTGTTGTTCTTGTTCAGTGTACCTTTTTTACTATTGAATTCTACCCGACCGCTGGTTCCGTTTTTTGAAGATGATTCCGTACTATATACTAATAGGGTGCAAAAATTCTTTTCTAATACACCAGAAAATTATAGAATTTTTTCAAAAATTGTTGCACCTTTTTTTAAAGGTAGATCTGTTTTGCATACAGATCGAAAAATGCTGTATTTTCTCAGCAATTTTAGGACATATTATGATTACAATCGGGCAATGAGAGTAATTAGAGACGAAAACCCACTTGAAGTAGGGTTGTTCCTCGGTAGTAATGACTGGGAATATCCGATCTGGGTGTTTAGTGGAAACCATGCTGGAGGAGGAGAAATTGAATTCCGGCATATTGCGGTAGAGGATATCTCTAGCAATCTCCAGCGGGAACAGCTTGCTTTCCCAGCTCTAGTTATAGCGACTCGAGAATTCGACCAAACTATCAATGGAATTGATTACGAAATAATCTTTGATTCAGATAGCGTTGATGTGTTAAGGAAAATCGACTAATTGGATTTTATTTTTCTGGCTGATAAGAACCACTACGAATATATTCCCAAGCTTCTATTTGATGAATGTCTTGAACCTGGAAATTTCAGAATACTAAAATCGTAAAAAAGTTGAACAATTGGCAACAACTTATGGAAAACAATACTATCAAGTCTAAACGTGAACTCCCTCGAATCATTATCAATGATGGTAATGGCATAAAGAGATTAATCAACCTTCAAGAATTATGGCAATATCGCGATTTGTTTTGGTTCCTTGTTAAAAGAGATATAAAAACCAGATATGCTCAATCGGTAATGGGGGTGGGGTGGGCTATTATCCAACCTGTCTTTAGTATGATTGTTTTTACGGTTGTGTTTGGGAATATCGCTAAAATCAATTCCGAGGGAGTTCCCTACGCTATCTTCAGCTATACAGCATTGGTGCCCTGGACATACTTTTCGAGTTCCCTAACCGATTCCAGTAGAAGTCTGATTTCCTCAAAGAATTTAATTACAAAGGTTTATTTTCCTCGTTTAGTCATACCTATCGCCCCGGTCCTTGCAAAATTAATTGATTTCGGGATTTCTTTCTTGATTTTAATCGGTATGATGGTTTGGTTTGGCATCATGCCTACAATTTGGGCTGCATTTATACCAATATTTGTTCTGATTATGATGCTCGCTGCAGCTGGAGTAGGGATGTGGTTAACAGCCTTGTCAATCCAATACCGGGATATTCAATACGGATCAAGTTTTTTTATTCAGCTGTTTATGTACATATCACCTGTAATCTATCCTGCAAGCAATGTTCCTGAAAAATTCCAACTTGTATACGCTATGAATCCGATGGTGGGAGTGATCGAAGGATTCCGGGCTGTGTTGCTTGGCACTCAAAGTATGCCATGGTTCTATATCTGGATTGGTTCAGCATCAGCCTTAGTTTTATTTATCAGTGGAGCCTTGTATTTCAGACGTATGGAACGGTACTTTGCTGATGTTGCCTGAATTACCGCTTAGGTAAGGAAAAGATATGGTCGATTATAGTATCCAAGTAAATGAAATATCAAAACGCTACAGAATTGGTTTGGAACAACAGGTTCCAAGTACATTTGTTGAAGCTATTTCTGGGTGGATCACTAGGCCAATCAAAAATTATCGTCGCTTACGAAGATTGACTCAATTTGATAATGATCAGACCAGCGAGCAGGAGAATATAATTTGGGCTTTAAGAGATATTTCTTTTAACGTTAAACCTGGGGAGGTTGTTGGTGTTATTGGAAAAAATGGAGCCGGAAAGAGTACTTTGTTAAAAGTATTAAGTCGGATAACTCATCCCACCTCGGGCCAAGTAGAGCTATTAGGTCGAGTTTCCAGTTTGTTGGAAGTTGGAACAGGCTTTCACCCTGAACTGACTGGAAGAGAGAATATCTATCTTAACGGCACAATTCTGGGGATGACTAAGGCAGAGATAGAATTGAAATTTGAGGAGATCGTTGATTTCTCTGGCGTAAAAAAGTTTATTGATACACCAGTAAAATTTTACTCTAGTGGTATGCGGGTCAGGCTGGCTTTTTCAGTGGCAGCCCACCTTGAACCGGAAATATTATTAATTGATGAAGTCCTCTCTGTCGGAGATGCGGCTTTTCAAAAAAAATCCCTTGGAAAAATGGAGGAAGTATCCAAAGCAGGAAGAACAGTCTTATTTGTCAGTCATAATATGGGAGCGGTTCGCTCTCTTTGTTCGCGAGGTTTGCTGTTGGAAAATGGTATCCTGGTCAAAGATGGAGAGGTTGATCAAGTAATAAATGACTACTTATCGAATAAAGATGTTTCTACTGCAGGTCGGTTGAGTTGGTCAGAAGCAGATGCTCCTCAGGATACAGACCTTATCTTGCTTGGAATCGAAATATATTCCGAAAAAAAGGAGATGAGAACATCTTTTCAGATAGATGAAGGTTTTGAGATTCATGTTCATTATGAGATCAAAGATGAGATCAAGAATCTCCGGCTTTATTTAAGGTTAAAAACAACTATGGGAGAAACCGTCTTTGCCACTTATGAAGATGCTACTATCCGGGAAGGATTTAATAGGAAACCAGGAGCTTATACAGCTATCTGTAAAATCCCTCCGAACCTCCTAAATAATTTAACCTATCGAATTTATATTGGGTTTGATTCCCCGGGTTACAAAGTATTGATTCCGGGAAGGGAATACTTAGAAGTTGATATCATCGATACATCTGACGGTTACCGTTACTCAAAAGAAGCGTTTGATGGACCCATCCGCCCGGTAGTAAATTGGGAAGTGCGAAATCAATAATTTCGATATCAAGCTATTGATAGCTCAATTGCTTGAATGTGGAATCTAGATGACTATGAATATTGTTTATTTTTCTAAGGGTGTCAGGGGCAGCCGCTGCTTGGCTCATATATTAGATGCAGGATATGATGTCAATGTGGTGGTTGGCGTATCAAAAGAAGATAGTCTGGAGGAATTAGGCCAGCAGTATGGATTTCCTATTATTTTTTTTGATAAACTCAATTCACCCATAACCGTTAAGGTGTTGGAAAAATATAATCCGGATCTCTTTATTCTCTGCGGTTATAACAAAATCCTGAAATCATTGATCATTGATATCCCCCCATTAGGGACGATAAACCTGCATGGAGGAAAACTCCCAGAATACCGGGGGGCTGCTCCGATCAATTGGCAAATTATTAATGGAGAAACAACAGGGGGGTGCTCAATTATTTATGTGGACGAAGGGATTGATACGGGAGATATCATAGCTCAGGAAATCTATCCAATCACAGTGGAAGATACCCATGCCAGTGTGTTGGAGAAGACATTAAATATCTTCCCCCCCCTTTTAGAGACAGTTCTCCAGCAGATTGAAAGCGGGAGTGTAAAAGCAACTAAACAGGATCTGCTTGCAGGACATTATTATTCCCGCCGGTATCCTCGAGACAGCCGTATAGATTGGAAAACTATGGATGATGTCCAGGTCAATAACCTTGTCCGGGGTATGCATGGTCCCTATCCGGCAGCGTTCACCTATTTGGGAGATACAAGGATAGAGATCCATAAAACAAAGCTATTGGACGAAAGTATCAGTGGGACTCCAGGTCGTGTTCCCCAGAAACATGGTAAGGATGTGATAGTACTGGCAAAAAATCGCGGACTACTGATCGAAAAAATCTCAGTAGATGAGAATCAGATTGATCCAGCGGATTTAATGCAGATTGGAGATGATTTGAAGTGATCAGAATGCAGAGGATGGAAAGCTATGAGTAAAATATTAATTACAGGTGGGGCAGGATTTATTGGATCGTATGTGTGTCGAAGACTGCTGGACATGGGCCATGAGGTAGTAGTATATGATGCCTTTATTCACTATATCTCTCCCCTAAAAAGCATTTTGAAGGAATATACCGAACTGCGATTTCGGGGTATTGCAGACCAGATTGAATTCCGCCGGGGAGATACGCGGGATAAGGCGCATTTACGCCGGGTAATAGTGGAAACCCGACCAGACAGAATTCTGCACCTGGCTGCCCTTCCAATAGCTGATCTCTCAAACCGCCACTCTGAGGAAGCTCTCACAAGTATTTTAGAGGGTGCAGTGAATGTCCTTGAAGTACTGCGGGATGTGGATTTTGTCGACCGGTTTGTGTATATATCTTCCTCAATGATCTATGGCGATTTTGAAGTGATACCAGCACCAGAGGATCATCCCAAACGCCCGAAAGATATTTACGGGGGAACAAAATACGCCGGTGAAGTGATGACAGAAACTTACAGCCGCCGGTATGAAATTCCCTACAGTATTATTCGCCCTTCAGCCGTCTATGGTCCCTATGATGTTAATCGACGGGTAACCCAAATATTTATTGAAAATGCCTTGCTGGGAAAGCCTATTACACTCTTTGGTGGTGGATTACAGGCACTTGATTTTACTTATATTGAGGACGTCACTGAAGGAATGATAAAAGTTATGTTCCATGAAAATGCAGAAGGGGAAGCCTTTAATATCACTTATGGTCGGGGATATACGCTTCGGGAATTAGCTGATATTCTCCTGACCCAGTGTCCGGATTTGGAAGTAAAGGTGGTGGAAGAAGAGGATGTATTCCGCCCCACGCGGGGGGCATTGTCCATTGAAAAAGCAAAGAAGATTGTTGGTTATGATCCCCAGATTTCCCTGGAAGAGGGTATTAAGCGCTATCTTGAGGTTTACCGGAATCTGGATGTATTCAACAATCAATAAACTCTATAATTTCCGGTTTGACCGATATTGAAGAAAGGAGTGAATATGCGGAAAATCCCATTGTGTATACCTTTTACCGGACAAGAAGAAAAAGATGCAGTAAACCAAGTAATTGATTCCGGATGGTATGCTCACGGTCCAAAAAACCTTGAATTTGAAGCGGGGTTTGCGGATTACCTGGGTGTAAAACATGCTTTATCGATGAATTCCTGTACTTCTGCCATTCATCTGGCGGTTGAAGGGTTAGGGATTACCGGAGAAGTGATTTTACCCAGTTTTACATTTGTTGCCTCAGCAAATGCTGTGATAACAGGAGGCGCTCGACCGGTTTTTGCTGATATTGAGTATGATACCTGCAATATTGATCCTGTCTCAATTGAACAATTAATTACACCGGAAACCCAAGCCATCATGCCCGTTCATTTTGGTGGTCAAAGTGCAAATATGACTGCTGTAATGGAAATTGCAGAAGCACATAAATTATATGTAATTGAAGACTCTGCTGAGACTATTGGCGGGGAACATCATAACCGGCTGACTGGAACGTTTGGTGTGGGGTGTTTTTCATTTTATCCCACCAAAAACCTAACCACTGGGGAAGGCGGAATGTTAACAACAGATGATGATGACCTGGCACGGAAGGTTAAAACACTCCTGGCGCACGGCATCGACAAATCGACCTATGAACGAGAGGATCAAGAAAAATCCTGGTTCCGATCAGCAAGTCGGATTGGATATAATTTTCGGATGAGTAATATCCTGGCGGCGATAGGGGTTGAACAGTTAAAGAAGCTTCCGGAAATGAATCGCAGACGACGCATCCTGGCAGAAAAACTTACCAAGGCCCTGGTAGATATTTCCGGAATTAAACCTCCTGTGGAAAAACACGAAAACAAACATGTTTATCAAATGTACACAATCCGTGTTGGAAATGGTGTAGACCGGGATGATTTTGTTAGAAAATTGAATGCGAAAGGGATCGGTGCGTCAATTCATTTTTTCCCGCCTGTTCACCATATGGAGCCGTACCGGGGGGAGCAATATCAGCGGGACGATTTATCTATCACGGAGCAAGTAATCCAGGAAATTGTTACTTTACCTATGTATCCCCAGATGACGGATGATGATCTGGAGTATATGGTTGGGTCCGTTAAAGAAGTCCTCTCGAATTATCGAAAATGATGAATATCCTCCACATTAATACCTCATCCCATAGCGGAGGTGCTGCAAAAGCGATGCAGCGCTTACACGACGAACTATTAGCGCAGAATCATCAGTCGGAAATCATTGCCGGTTTGAATAATCAGCCTGGTGAACCTCATAACCATTGCATGAGTGATGTGATATCCCCCTACCAAACTAATCTGGGTTTGATTCAATCCCGGTTGGGAAGCCGTATTGAAGACTTCCTGGGTTTACATCCCTGGACTAATCGCCCGACATTAGAACTTCCAAAGACAAAGCTATATGATTGGGCGGAAATCATTGATTTAAGAAATCTTCATGGAAGATATTTTAATTTGTTTGTTTTACCAGAATTATCAATGGGGAAACCAGTGGTTTGGCGGTTGCCGGATTTGTGGGCACTGACTGGTTACTGTGCTTATCCTTATAATTGTCTGAAATGGAAGGATGGCTGCTATAAATGTCCACTTTTAAAAGGGGAGGGTAGACTGCTAGTTGAACCCAAACCTCCTCCCCGATGGGATAGAACCAGGCGTGTCTGGAGGATGAAACGAGAGATATATAAAAAATCCAAACTTCATATTGTTGTAACCACGGATTGGATGAGGAAGCAGGTTAATCAAGGGATTTTAAATGACGCTTTGTCGGTTAATGTCATTTCCAACGGAGTTGATCTAGATATCTATCGACCTGTCGAGAAACAAGAAGCCCGGAAACAACTTGGATTGCCAGCCAATGAGACCATTCTTCTGTGGGGTGCAGCTGGTATGGGTCTCATGCGCAAGGGATATTCATATGCTGCTCAGGCAGTGGAACGTATCCAGGCCAGCATGGAAAAGAAACCCATGTTAATTACAATGGGAAAAACAAAAAAAATGGATCAGAAATATCCATTGGAAAAATCCAAACACTTTGGCTACATTAAAGACTCAGCTAATCAGGCCTTGATGTATGCTGCTGCGGATGTATTTATTTGCAGTACTTTAGCAGATGGTCAGCCTCAAACTGCAATCGAATCCCTTGCTTGCGGGACACCAGTAATCGCATTTAATATTGGCCCCATGCCTGAGTTGGTTCAAGGCGGGAAGACCGGTTTTATCGCGCCAGAAGTATCTGTAGAATCACTCGTGACAACTCTCGATAGGGCCCTGAAAGATCCTGAACACCTAGTAAGGATGAGAAAGTATTGCAGGAATAAAGCTGAAAACAAATATGATCTCACGAAACAGACAAGTAAATATATTGATCTTTATCAGAAAATCATGACAGAAAGAACAGAAACTATTTAAGGGTAATCTTTGGAAAAGATATCTTGATTTCCGGATTCCAAACCTATTCTGATAAAGAGCTACTTTTGGACAGGGCGATAATGCATTACTTGACCCGAGTTTTGTTTAAGGTATAATTCATTCACTGAATTATGGAAGGTAATATTATGGGATTAGAACAAACCCAAGAAAAACGGGAACTTGCTTTATTGGATCAGATTAATAATGATCCTGACATTACTCAGGCAAATCTGGCGGGAAAGCTTGATGTTGCGGTGGGTACCGTGAACTGGCATTTAAAGCGGTTGATCGCAAAGGGATACGTGAAAGCGAAACGCGCTCAGAGGAAAAAATTACGGTACATCATCACTCCGGAGGGGTTAGCTTTGCGGGCGCGATTGACTGTTAATTATATTGAAAATCAAATGAGACTTTATAGTCAAACCAGGCAGCAAGTGAAGAATTTATTGGGAGAAATAAAAAAACTAGGTTATGGTGAAGTAAGGATTGAGGGTGATAGTGAAATTGCAGATGTTTGCCGTTTGACCTGCTTAGAACAGGGTATTGAAATCGTTAGTGAGGGAAAAATTCCGATTCTTGAAATTCAGGGTTATACAGTCATTTTGAACCTTGATCAAGCCCTTTAAATGAACAAAGAATTATGTTGAACCAGGTTAATCGATTGAGATAATCGATAGGAAATAAAGGATAATCAAATGACAAAAGCACTAATAACAGGAATTACAGGCCAAGATGGATCTTATTTGACCGAACTGCTTCTTCATAAAGGATATGAAGTTCACGGGATTATCCGCAGGTCAAGTACGTTTAACACAAACAGGCTAGATCACATCTACCGGGATCCCCATAATGGTGAAGAAGTTAAGCTGTATTTGCATTATGGAGATCTTTCCAGTTCTGACAGCCTGGAGCGGGTTATTCATAAGGTGCACCCGGAAGAAGTGTATCACCTGGCTGCTCAAAGCCATGTCCGGGTCAGCTTTGATATGCCAGAATATACCGGTGATGTATCTGGATTAGGTACGATCCGGATTCTGGAATCAATTCGCCGGTCCGGGATAACAACTCGCTTTTACCAGGCTTCTACATCTGAGCTCTTTGGAAATGCTGCTCCTCCCCAAAGTGAGACAACACCATTTCAACCACAGAGTCCCTACGCAGCTGCAAAATTGTACGCTTTCTGGGTGACTAGAAATTACTCCCAGGGATATGGAATGTTCGCTTGCAATGGAATTTTATTTAACCATGAATCACCCCGCAGGGGAGAGACTTTTGTAACCAGAAAAATCACTCGGGCCGTCGCCCGCATCAAAGCTGGCGAACAGAAAAATCTTTACCTTGGAAACCTGGACTCAAAAAGAGACTGGGGTTACGCACCAGAATACGTTGAAGCGATGTGGTCAATGCTCCAACAGGATGAACCATATGATATTGTTCTCGGTACCGGAGAAGCTCATACTGTAAGAGAATTTGTTAAGGAAGCTTTTGGTTATATTAATCTTGATTACAACGATTATGTAAAGATCGATCCCCGGTATTTCCGGCCAACGGAAGTGGATTATCTTGAAGCTGAGCCTAAAAAAGCCCAGAGAATTTTAAACTGGAATCCGAAAGTCAGATACCATGATTTAGTCAGGATTATGATGGATGCAGATTTAGAATTATTGGGATTGGAATCACCCGGGGAAGGCAAAAAGATCGTTGAAGATAAATTTGATGATTGGCACAAATGGGAAGATCAAGTTGTAAGCATGGGACGGTAAATAATGAGAAAAAATGCTCAATATCCTGAATCTGATCAGTTTTGGCAGAACAAACGTGTATGTGTAACAGGTGGAGATGGATTCCTTGGTTCATTTGTACAAAAAACATTAAAAGAACACGGCGCCACAGAAATTTTTATCCCGAAGATAGATAAATATGATTTAACGGATATTAATGATGTCCGTCGTATGCTTAAAGACGGACAACCTGATTTGATAATTCATCTGGCGGCGCTCGCTGGCGGTATCGGGGCTAATCGTACCCGTCCAGCAGAGTTCTTTTATAAGAACTTGATGATGGGAGTTCCCCTGATGCATGAAGCCTGGGAGCAGGGTGTAAGTAAATTTGTTGCTATAGGTACAATATGCGCCTATCCAAAATTTACACCTGTCCCGTTTAAGGAAGAATTTCTCTGGGAAGGATATCCTGAAGAGACAAATGCTCCTTACGGACTGGCAAAAAAAATGCTTCTGGTTCAATCTCAAGCCTACCGCGAACAATATGACTTTAACTCAATTTATCTCCTGCCAGTAAACCTGTATGGTCCCCGTGACAACTTCAATCTTGAAACTTCCCATGTCATCCCTGCCTTGATCAGAAAAATGATTGATGCGGAAGATCGTGGTAAGGGAAAAGTTATACTTTGGGGAGATGGCTCCCCGACCAGGGAATTTTTCTATGCCGGGGACGCAGCGCGAGGAATAGTATTGGCTGCGGAAAGATATAACAGCAGCGAACCTGTCAATCTTGGTGCAGGAATGGAGATCAGTATCAAGGATCTTGCCCTATTAATCGCCAAGCTCACAGGTTTCAGCGGTGAAATTGTTTGGGATACAAGTAAACCGAACGGGCAGCCCCGTCGGGCATTAGATACCAGCCGTGCAAAGGAATATTTTAATTTTGAGGCAGATATGCCTTTCGAAGAAGGATTGAAAGTGACCATTCGCTGGTTTAAGGAAAACAAGGAAAATATCAACTGAGATTTCACCTTCTTGAAATTACTTGAGGGATTTAAGTTTATATCTATTCAATTATGAATAAATTAACGATTTTTGCAACTCCCAAACCTTTTACAGATCCTCATATCGAGCTAATTCAAGTAAATGCGATTGGTTCCTGGTTGCAGTTGGGAGAGGAGGTTGATGTTGTTCTGGTTGGAGATGAAGAAGGTTACTCTGCAGTTGTAGATAAGCATAAAATTTCTCATCGACCCCAGGTTACTAGAAATGAATGGGGGACTCCGCTGGTAGATTCAATTTTTGAACTAGCCAGAAATGCATCCCAAAATAACCTGCTGGCATATATTAATGCCGATATTATCCTTACTCCAGATTTTGTGACCACTATTCAGGAAGTCTGCCAAATTGAAGAACGGTTTCTTGCTGTGGGAAGAAGGTGGGATTTGAGAATAGAAAAAGAAATCAACTTTGATGGGAATTGGGTGGATGAGCTGGAGCAAAAAATGCAGATTCAAGGAAAGCTTCACAACCATGCAGCCATAGATTATTTTGTCTTTCCGAAGGAAATATTTACCAAAATCCCTTCTTTTGCTATCGGTAGAGCAGGTTGGGATAACTGGATGATATATCATGCACTAAAACGAGATTGGTTGGTGATCGATATCACTCCTTCAGTAATTGTGATCCATCAGGACCATGATTATGCTCATTTGCCAGAGGGAAAACCCCATTTCAATTTGGATGAATCCAACCAAAATGTGAATCTTGGGGGAGGTTTTACTAAGTCATTTGATTTATTGGATGTAAATTGGCAACTCTTTGAGGGAAGGATTAGAAAAATTCAGCTGACACTACCTCGTATGTTGCGAAAAATTGAGAGAAGAGTTATGCCCTCCAAAAAGGAAGGTTGGCGTTGGAAGTTAACTCGAAAATTGCGGCAATTACGTAGAATGGTGAGTTGACTATTAGATAAGAAATAATCAGAAAATATTGATATTGATGATTATTTGATTATATTTATATTAACTCTTGTGGTTTGGGGACACAAGAGCTAAGTAGTGCTGGCTGTAATAAAGCTACAGGTTCGGGATAGCGAGAAAATATTATGAGAATCGGTTCTAATCCTGTAAAAATTAAGAAACCTTCATTAAAACCTC
>JAZFRV010000304.1:0-4257 GCA_036445875.1 Anaerolineales bacterium | reverse complement strand
CTGAATTTCCAGCCGATAATGTCCTGGTAATTGAAAATGGCGAGGTTATTGAATTTGATGACGGAAAATTAGCGATCAAGGACCGTATCCCCGGAAATTATGTTTTTGTGGATGGATCCCGCGTAGGTGAAATCGGACCCAGTGTCGTTCGGGAACGAGAACAACTCGCCCAGGATGGGGTTGTACTGATCAGCCTGGTACTGGATAGAAAGGGAAAACTGCATGAAGAACCAGAGATCATTTCCCGTGGATTTGTTTATAAACACGACGGGGATGATATTATCGAGCAGACACGGCAAAAAATCGTTGAGGTTATCGAAAAAACTCAGGGAGATTTACACAACGAACTGGTGCATACCATCCGTTCTTTCCTTTACAGTAAAACAAAAAAACGGCCGGTTGTCCTAACAACTATGAATTGGCTGTAAATTGTATTTCGAACAACGAAATCCCCGGTAATCATACCGGGGATTTTTTTACAATCTGATAGGGGGGTCAATCAATTTACCCCATTGGCCAACCATGAGCTCCAATCAGGGGAACAAAAGCTACAGGTGTGAGATCATCCCTGGCAAATTCCTTTCCCCGGCGTTGATAAAGATGAAGAACCTGCCCATTCCTGTCTCCTACAGGCATGATTAACCTTCCCCCATCTACAAGTTGATCCAGTAGGGGTCCAGGAACCTCAGGGGCAGCCGCTGTGACCATAATTGCATCATAAGGGGCAAAATCCAGCAATCCTCTGGTGCCATCCCCTACGTGAACTTGAATGTTCATATAACCAAGATCCTGAAAGAGTTGTTCAGCACTTTCAGCCAACGAGGGATGGCGTTCAACACTATATACTTCCCTGGCTAATTTTCCAAGAATAGCTGCCTGGTATCCGGAGCCTGTCCCGATTTCCAGCACCCGTTGATTCCCTTCCAGATTCAAATATTTGGTCATGTACGCCACAATATAAGGCTGGGAAATTGTTTGTCCTTTTCCAATGGGTAATGGACCATCTTCGTAGGCAAAGAGGTGTTGGGCCTTGGGGACAAATAAATGACGGGGAGTATCTAAGAACGCCTCCAGGATGCGCGGTGAGGTGATTCCCCGACCAGCTATTTGCCTCTCAACCATGCGCTTTCTCGCAGCCTGAAAATCTATCTTTCCCAAATGAACACCCTCAATGAGGTCTGACTAATTCAGGAGATAGGCTAGGATCCATTGGGTAGTGGCTATTAATGCATCCGTGTGGGTTCTCTCATAATTATGAGAGGCATCTACACCGGGACCTATCAAAGCAACTGCAACATCCCCGCCTGCTCGCCAATAAGCTTCTCCATCAGAACCGTAATATGGATAAATATCCACTTTATAAGGAATCTTATACTCATCAGCCAGGGTCCTCAGCCGTTGACTCAGTCCATGGTGATAGGGTCCCCCGGAATCCTTGACACAAAGAGTGGCTTGAAACTCATCGGAAGTCTGTCCTTCTCCTACTGCCGCCATATCTACCGCAAGTAATTCCTTTAACCCTTCAGGGAATCCCGAGGCTGCTCTGTATATCCGGTTGGGCTGGGTATATGTAATAATTCAAACAGGATTTCGGTTAAATAATTCTGATCAAATTCTGGTAATTTTTTCATTTATCACCTGATAAAATATTTCGATTCTAACCTTCAAACTCCAAGATCACCTCCCGCCAGGACTCTAGCAAGGAAATGGTCTTTTTATCATGGTAATCATAAGCTACCTGAACCGTTTTTCCTTCGGCAAAAACTATCCCTGTGACCGATTCCCTGATCAGGTATTCCATATCAAGGCTCTTATTACCCAGGCGTGAGACCCGCACCCCCACCTCAACCTCATCAGTCATCAGGATCGGAGCTTTATAATCCAGCTCTAACCGGGCCAGGATGAATCCAATTTCCAGGAATGTTTTTCCATCCCACAAATCAAGCTGCCGGATATAAGACACCCTGGCATGTTCCAAATAAGTGATAAAACCGGCGTTGTTGACATGGCCCTGGGGGTCCAGGTCGCCGTATCGGACCACAACGGGCTGGAAAAAGCGGAAATCGGACATGTCTGCATTATACATGAAATCATTGTTCCGCTATCAGATCCCCCTCCACTACTGCCACTGGACTATTGAGTTGATTAGTTGGGAAATTTTGATAATCACGAAGAGGGTTCAGGAATATTTCTGAGCCCTCTTCGTGTTTCTTAGATTATCATTAGAGTTCACGGTGAGAATGCCTGGATTTTTACAACGCGGGTATAATAGCGACCTAAAACTTAAATCCCTGGATTATTACAGGCTGATTTAATTGAGGATTGTTATGGAAGTGCTAACCAGTTTATTGACTATTCTGATCATTGTACTGCTGGGATTTCTCAGCAGGAAACTCGGGATTTTTAAAGCAGAACACGCTAAAACCCTGTCCTCATTTGTATACTATTTTGGTATGCCAACTCTGTTTTTTACCAAATTATCTACCCTGGATCTATATAATCTCGATATTCAATTGGTACTGGGTACATTGCTTCCAACTGTAATCTTGTTGGTATTTCTACTGCTGATAAAAACAGTTAATCTCATCAAGAAGGACACCTACATCCTGCTCAGTTTGTCCATCAGCTTTGGCAGTTATGCTTTTTTCGGAATTGCTTTCTTTGAGACATTCCTGGGAGGAAAATGGTTGGCAAACTCGATCCTGTCCGCCTCCCTGCTGGGTGTTTTGGGTATCATCACCACTCTATCGCTGCTGGAATATGCCAATGAGGGCAAACATAGACAGGGGTTCCTGGGTAAAATTTTCACCAATCCCCTGATCCTGTCCATCCTGATAGGGATTTCATCCTCTCTGTTGGGATTTCAGCTGGATTTTCTGAACAAAGCCTTCCTCCTGGTAGGACAGACCTCCAGCGCCATAGCTATCTTTGTATTGGGTATGTTTGTCTATGATAGGTTTTCAGTGGCAATTATCAAAGATGCTTTTCTCTACTCGCTCTTCAGAATGATCGGGCTGCCGCTGGTGGCTTACCTGGTCATTCAATATATTCTCCCTGGAAGCGCTGAAATAAACCAGTTTCTGCTCCTGGAAAACGGCATGCCTGCAGCCATAGCACTAGTTGTATTCGCAGAGCGTTATGATTATAAAATTACTGAAACAGCGGGGATTGTCAGCCTGACTTCAATCTTCAGTTTTTTAGGACTGACATTGATCTATTATATTTCCCGGATGATCTAAATTTACAACTATGGGGAAATGACTACACTTCATCCCAGGAAGCAGTCTCCCAGGGATAAGATTCCATCTCTTTCGCCTTTTCCCGGACTGCAGGATCACTTGAATACCTTCCCCTGAGATGATCCGGAAGCAAATCCGCGATTTCCTGCATAATCCGGTCACCCAATTCGTCCAGCTGCTGGCGTTTTTCTTGTCCTCTCCCGCTGACTGATACAGGGCCGTAGGGTTTTCCAACCCGGATAGTAACTTTGTTTTTGTTCCTGAGGCGTAATGGGAATACATCTCTGAATCCTGTAAAAGCGACCGGTAGAATCTGGGAATCGGTCTTTGCCGCCAGGTATGCTGCTCCCGGACGTGCCGGGCGGATCATTTCAGCCCAGGCTCCCCCTTCCGGGAAAATACCAAAAAATCCTCCCTGGCTTAAGACATTTTCAGCATCGCGGATCGCCTGTCGAGATCCAGTACCGCGGTAAACAAACAACACCCCCCACAAGCGAGGTAGTAATTTTGCCCACCCGGGAGTAAAAGCAGGGTTTGCCCCGGTGAATACTTCTAAGGATGGTGGTGAAATGCGCAGCAGCGCAACAGAATCCGCAAAACTGAAATGGTTCCCGGTAATGATTATCGGTCCTTGATCGGGGATATTTTCTTCTCCAATCAGCTCAAAATCACTGAACAGGTTAAGGGCCAGGTGAGTCAATCCTTTGAGGATGGACCTGATAAATAATCGCCGGGGAATTCTTATATCCTTCATGATTGCTCCTTGACCAATCGAGGTACAAACCCGCTTCTTCCCCAATCATGGCAAGTTAACTCTCACCTTCTGTAGATAGTGAATCGGATTACGATTTCCCCATCCTATCAAATATCCAAACTCAGGACATGGGTTGAGTTTCTTGGATTCTCTCTCTGGATCAGATAGCGGTAGCAGTATTTGAATAAGGGCTTGTTGGGGATTAACAAGAACGCTTCCCATTTACGCATTAATGTTTTGAAGCGCTGATATGGCTGCATCATG
>JAZFRV010000303.1:0-9348 GCA_036445875.1 Anaerolineales bacterium | reverse complement strand
TTATCCTCTTACTCGATGATTTACAGTGGGCAGACAGCGGTAGTCTGGATATGATTATTTCCCTCAGTAAGAATCATGACCGGGATTTCCCGCTGCTGATTTTAGCTAGTGCCAGGACTGAGTTTATTAAAGACAAAACTGATTTATTAGATAATGCTGAATTGATTGAACTATCCCCGCTTCCAATTTCCGGGGAAATCGTCCGGGAGGCTTATCCTGCTCTGGAGGAGGCGCCAGATCATTTGTTGCAAGCTCTGGCTGAAAGATCTCAAGGCAATCCCTACTTTCTTGAGGAATTGGTGAAAAATATACTGACAACGGATGATGTCAACCTCATGGATATTGATGTCTCCTCACAGCTACCGCAATCCCTTCATATGCTGCTGCAGTCTCGCCTGGATTCACTTTCTCTAGAGGGCAGAGCGACCGCTTTATTTGCAGCTGTTGCAGGCCGTGTGTTTTGGAAAGGTGCTATACTGGCAGCATTCAGGCAGTCAACTGGAGTGACCGAGGCCTTAGGAGTATCAGGCCATAATATTGTGGGAAAAGTTCAGAGTGCACTGGATGAGTTAATGGAAAAGGAAATGGCTTTTCCTAGGGTCGGAGGTGCATTTTCGGGTGAACGCGAATATATATTTAAACACTCCTTATTGCGGGATGCGGCCTATGAGCGAGCTCCCAAAAAGAATCGGATTGAAAGTCATTCTGCAATCGCGGAATGGTTGGCCGAACGGGCCGGCCCTGAACGCAGTGTTACTGTTGCGCACCATTTTGAGGCAGCCGGTTGTTACGATCAAGCCCAGGAATATTATACCCGGGCAGCTGAACATGCCCGGTCTATTGGCAATACCGAAGAGGCAGATGAAATTCAATACCATGCCCGGACATTGCCGGAGAACAAAGCTGGATAGGGGGTAATATGAAAAAAATCTATCTAGAGGATATACCCCTGGAGCAAGCCCAGGTACGTTTTAGATCTGCCCTGGAAGAATCTGGTTTATGGGAAATCCTTGGAGTGGAACAAATCCCCCTTGATGAAAATGCGATTGGGAGAGTGCTGGCTGAAACGATCTGGGCCAGGATCAGTTCCCCCCATTACCATGCCTCAGCCATGGATGGATTCGCTGTCAAAGCACTAGAGACTCATGGGGCTTTAGAGACTGCCCCGATCTCTCTCACCTATTCCTCCCAAACAGAATACCTGGATACCGGTGATCCTTTACCGGCTTGGGCTGATGCAGTCATTCCTATCGAAAATGTTGAATCGCTTTCAGCTGAAGGAACAACAGCGAATGACCCCCGGCACCCTGACCTGATTCGGATCCGGGCCGCGGTATCTCCCTGGTCTCATGTTCGAGAAATGGGAGAAGATATGGTAGCTACTCAATTTGTGCTGCCAGACGGCCATCAAATGAGACCCGTTGACCTGGGTGCTGCTGCCGGCTGTGGATATGACCGGTTGGATGCAGCTCGAAAACCAAAAGTGGCAATTATCCCTACCGGGACAGAATTGGTATACCCCGGAGATCCCTTAAAAGCAGGCGATATCATAGAATATAATTCGATAGTCCTGGCCGCCCAGGTAAATGATTGGGGTGGTGTAGGAACACGTTTTGAAAATATCCCTGATGATTTTGAGATCATAAAAACTCAGGTTATCCAGGCAGCAGCAAATTATGATCTGATATTGCTTGTAGCAGGATCCTCGGCGGGATCGGAGGATTATTCCTCTAGGATCGTGGAAGAAACCGGTCAGCTGTTGGTCCACGGCATTGCGGTCAGACCGGGACATCCTGTAATTTTAGGTCTTGTCATTAGTGCTGGGAAAACCACTCCAATCATAGGTGTGCCTGGTTATCCGGTCTCCGCTGCTTTAACAGCGGATATATTTGTTGAACCCCTGCTTAGTAAATGGTTAGGACGACCACCAATAAAACCTCAAACAATCCAAGCAGAAATTTCCAGAAAGGTCAATTCAAGGGGGGGGGATGATGAATACCTGAGAGTGGCCGTTGGCTTCATAGGAGACCGAGCGATAGCTGCTCCATTATCTCGGGGATCAGGTGTGATCACTTCCCTGGTGAGGGCAGATGGATTGGTGATCATTCCCCGTGGCATTCAGGGCTTACAAGCCAGGGAAAAAGTGCATGTCCAGCTCTATCGATCGGTTGAGGAGCTTAGAAACACTATATTTGTAATCGGTTCCCATGACCTGACGCTGGATCTCCTATCTCAATTTCTTTCTCCTTTCCAACGCCGGTTGGCTTCGGTTAATGTTGGCAGCCTGGGAGGTATCATGGCTCTCCAGAAGGGAGAAACTCATCTAGCCGGCTCCCATTTACTTCATCCTGAAAGCGGCGAATATAATCTTCCCTATATCCGGGAGCATCTCCCGGGGATGGCGTTAAGAGTTGTGACCCTGGTGGGCCGGACGCAAGGATTATTTATATCAAATGGAAATCCAAAAGAGATTCAAAGTTTAGAAGATCTGATACGAGACGATCTCAGTTTTACCAATCGTCAGCGAGGATCTGGTACACGATTATTAGTGGATTACCATCTGGGGGAGCTTGGGATTCAGGCAGGGAAAATATCCGGGTATGACCATGAGGCGTTTACACATCTGGCAGCAGCAGCAGTGGTGGCTTCTGGAAGGGCCGATTGTGCCCTTGGAATTGAAGCAGCGTCTTATGCTCTGGACCTGGATTTCCTGCCGTTATTCACAGAGCGATTTGATCTGCTAATCCCGGAAGAATATGCATCAGGCGAACTTCTTAAACCCCTCTTTGATTTGCTCGATAACCCCCGATTTAAGGATGCTGTAGCTGAGCGACCAGGGTATGATGTTTCCAAAATGGGTCAGGTGGTAGCTGTCTTTCCTGGGAATGAATAAAACCGGGCGAATCCAGAAAGAGCGCAGCTCCAAAACTCCAGTTGCAAACAAAATATCCCTGGTTTCAAGGTTACATGAAAATATCGTCTATAATTGGTGTGATTTAGAACAACACAATCAAGTAATGGAGGAAGTACGATGGCTGTAGTGAAAAAGAAGAAAGGTGTGATTGGTATTCTTACCGGCGGCGGCGATGTGCCGGGATTAAATCCAGCCATCCGGGCAGTTACGATTCGGGCGCTGAGGGAAGGATATCAAGTGATAGGTTTAAGGCGCGGCTGGGCTGGGTTAATGGAGCTCGTTCGTGATAAAAAAGCGGATAATCAGTTTAACTATGAAATTCTGACAGAGGAAGTTGTCAACAAAAGGGGAAGGACAGGTGGAACTTTTCTGCATACCTCCCGATCCAGGCCCAGTAAAGTTCCCAGGGGTGATGTACCCCTTCATCTAAAAGAAGACTATCAAGAAGAACTCAATGATCTTACTCCAGAAGTTATCAAAAATCTGGATTACCTGGGTATTGATTTTTTGGTTCCAATCGGTGGGGATGACACCCTGAGTTACGCCGTTGAGCTGTACAAGAAAGGCGTGAACATTGTCGCAATTCCCAAGACGATGGACAATGACGTCCCTGGTACAGATTACTGCATTGGATTCAGCACTGCCATCACCCGGACTATCGAAATTGTGAATAATCTCAGGACAACCGCAGGCTCCCACGAGCGGTTTCTGGTGCTGGAGGTATTTGGGCGCTATGCGGGGTTTACAGCCATGCTTCCGACCATGGCCGGAGCTGCCAATCGCTGTGTGATCCCTGAATACAAATTCGACATTGAAAAGTTGACCGAGTTACTGGCAGAAGATCGAAATAAAAATCCCAGCCGCTACTCTATTGTACTGGTTTCTGAGGGAGCAATGTTTGCCGGGGGTGAAATGGTTTTCAAAGATTCCTCATTGGATGCATATGGTCATAAAAAACTGGGGGGTATGGGCGACCTGGTTTCCGAGGAGTTGAAAAATCGCTCGGCGAAATATAACAATGGGAAACGAATAAATGTCGTATCCCAGAGATTAGCTTACCTGGTCCGGGGTGGATCCCCTGACGCAATCGACTCGATTGTACCAATGGCGTACGGCAACCTGGCCCTTGATCTAATCTTACAGGGTGTGCACGGCAGGCTGGTAGTGTTGAAAAATGGCCGCTATGACAATATGCCGATTGAGGTATTGGATGCAAATAGTAAAACCGTTGATGTGAAAAGATTTTACAATACGGAACGCCTGCGCCCGTTTTACAAAAAATTTGCAATGTTGCCCTTATTTATTATGATGAATGGGGACTAAGAAATTATTCATCAATTTGATGATTATTAGTCTGTATTTTTGAGTAAAAGGCATCGGGATGCTATAATCAAATTATCAGGATACACCCGTTGATCATCAACTAAAGGGAGGGAATTCAGTGATTACAGGTGCTGGTAATAAAGGAAAGTATATCCCTGCTTGGTTCTGGGTATTTTTCATTGTTGTTCCAATATACATTCTGGCCAGGTGGTTTTTCTGGTGGTTCTTCTGCCCGAGCTATCGGAGAACTTCGTCTGTCGAGATTGAGACCCCCCGGAGTAAACCCGAAGCAGAACCCACCAGAAAAGATGATTTCCGTAAATTAAAGGGCATCGGTCCCAAAACAGCTGAGGTTCTATATAAGTTTGATATTCTTACTTTTGAGCAGCTGGGATTATTAAACTCGGAAAAATTAAACCAGATCCTTATGGGCGAAAGTATTCAAGGTGGTAAGGCAGATTTCTGGCAGATCCAGGCAAAACTTGCAGCTGCTGAGGATTGGAAAAAACTCGAGGTTTTACAAAATAAGTCCTGATATAAGGGATAATTGGGGTCCTATGGTTGGTACGAATCATTTTATTTATTAACCAGGAAACGGTTTCCTCACAGGAAACCGTTTCCTGGTTTAATCCAAAAAATCAATCTTATCTCGAAACTGCCAGCTTGACCATTTTCCCTGATTTGTCAAAAGTTACCCGGGCATAATGACGATGCACGGTTTTTCCACTGTTTTGAGGAATCTCAAAATTTTTACTCAGGGTGACTACGTGTCGTTGATGTAAGTGTTCGGTTCCAACTTTACTTCCAAACCGGGCTGTGGCACAATTATGGCCATCCCCGCTGCAGACATCTTTTTCTGTGCTCAGCACCATCTCCGCATCTTCCATACCGGGAAGATATCGTTTGACTACATGTTTTACATGCATCAGGGTTGGAGATGGAATATCTTTAGTTAAATTGGAGCGATCACAAACTGTTTTTACCTGGGTAGGAGTTTGCCTCGGGACTAAAACGGTTTTGGGTTGATTGCGCTGAGCTGTTTTGGGGCTGGCTAGCGGATCACCAAAGTGAAGGAATGTTATTAAAGTTTTCTGATCTTCGCCGTCAAGGTAACCCTGTCGTTTATTCATTTCCCGGGCTAACTCTATCTTGGATTTTTGCAAGGCAATCCCACTCGCAAATCCCTGCTCAATGAATTTCCAGAAGTAATCAGCCAGCAAATCTGCTGCAATCAATGGTGCAGCAACAGATCCATAAGCAGTCACCGAGGATCCAATTACAGCATGCGACCCCCGCGACAGATATTTTAGAGAGATTGAATCATCAACTGTTCTTCCATTCAGGTGGGCTCCGTAGCAGGCTTCAGTTAACACGAATAAAGGCGCATCATCGTAGGCGTTGATATCTTGCGGGCGCAAGGCCACTGGATAATCAGGTCCAGCACTTCCGTTTGTGAAGTCCTTTTGACCATACCACTCCGGGGAATCCTCTACACCGTGCAGGTTAAAGTAACCATAGCGGGTGACAGGAACTGGTATTTCAGTATCCTTTCCATAGGGTGGAGAAGTAACCAGGCTGCCTTTGTCACCGATTGTCTTAAAGACTTCTTGAGAGGCTTTTTCCCAGGCCTCTGCCACATATCCAAAGCTGTTGGTATTCTGAACACTGGCTGCAAATAGAGCTGTTAGCCAGGCCAGGAACCGTTCCCATAAAGTTCTTCCCTGATTGCTTTTTCCCATATGGTGTTCTGAAATATTTCGCAATATGTCCAACAGCAAGCCTGGATCATTGCCATTGCCGCCGGGCAGTCTGCCAACAGGCCATTCGGGGATAAAATAATTATCATCAATGGTGCCGTAAGGATTGTCCGAAGGGACTTCAGTATCAAAATCAGTAACAGGATTGGGCAGCTTGTGGTAGGGCACAACTTCTGGACCGCCGACAATCAACAAAGCTCCGATCATCAATCCTTTTTGTGCCAAGGCTTTATCAAGATCTGCCAGGGCAAGTTTTAATGCCCAGGGATCATCAGACAAAGTTGGTTTTAATCCGAAATTTGCCATGCTGGACGGATCATCCGCAAGCAGCATGACTGCTCCCCAGCCGGGTTTTAACCTCACAGCATAGGTTGTTTTTTTCATTTCCTCGATGATGATCGCAGTCGTTTCGGGTCCATACTTCTTCTCCAATCCCTTACGGGTGGAAAATACAATATACATGGGGAACTTGCCATTTTTTCGGATTCCTTCCACTTGATCCGCCAGATCCAGGTCGTTCTCAATCTGGATCAGGGTTTCTGGGTAAACCTTTCCTTTGGATTCGGTCTCTGTGCCATTCCCGTTATCAGGAGTTTGTGGATCAATCCCGGATACTTGAGAACCGGCAGGAAGTTGGTTCCAACCCAAAGCACCGCTCACAGCTGCGGGTATTCTGATGTCGATGTAAGCCTGCAGCTTATCCGGCCAGAGATTCTGGTAAGGATGGTTCTCTCCCCATAAACGCTGGGCCACTTGCCCGGTTATATCCCGGGAGGCAGCTTTGTGGACCATTCCTACACCACGATCAGATTGTCCTCCCTTAATAAGGGCATCAGCCAGAATTAAGGTGCAGGTAATGGAATCCGGCCATTTTTCCAGGTAATGGTCAGCAAGCTGACGGACTGCTAGTTCCGGGGTGTCCGGATCTTGAACCATGAAAGCCAGGTGTGTAACAGCAGCCAATGCTGATTCGGGTTTTAATCCCAAAAGAACGGGGAGTTTTCCCGAAGCGCCAATCAGATCGTTTTTATTAATACAGGAACGGATCTCAGCCAGTACTTGTCCCCATTCTGGCAAGATTGCCTTGATCTCCGGATCCCGAAAGATTCGCTTATTTGGCATTAATGCATACAGCTCACCGTAGATCTCTGGCAGTTTAACGCCAGAGGAAATTTCTATTCTCAACTCCTGCGCCTCAGCATATTCTGGATCAGCCTGGCAGATTTTCTCAACCTGAGCTGCAGCTTGATCGGCATTTAGATCTTTGCCAACTGACTGGGCATGAAATAATTGGATTGGCAAATCGCCAGGAAAAGCAGCCAACCAACCCAGGGAAGCTTTTCTGATAAATCCAAATTCATTTATGGCAGCAGCAACACCCAGTAGATCCAGTAGTTGAGCTCGCGACCAGGGTTTTCCGGGTTGGGGAGGGGAGAAAGATGATTTATTCATAAGCTTTATGTCCAGGTATTAGGTAGATGTATGTTCCCTGTGATGTAGTCCACTGAATGATCATTAGACTCGAACTTCCTTTTTCGGTCCACCATGAACAAGATTTAATGTCACCAGAACACCAAGTTGGCGGTGAATTTTCAAATCATGAGGGGAAAGTTTTGAGGCTTTGCGGAGCATTCGCTCTGCCTTTTCAAATTGCTTTAATTCTTTCAAGATTTTTCCTGCCTGGTAATATCCTTCTGATTCCCCGGGCTCAATTTTTATAGCTTTTTGAATTTGATCCAGTGCCTGTTCATACTGCCGGCGATCATTATGAACTCGCCCTAATTCAAGCATGGCCTCAAAATTGGGGGCAACTAACTTTTTGGCTTTATGCAGATGGTGAACGGCCTGGTCCAGTTGACCGGATTTCCGCAGTATTCTACCGGTAATCAGATGTAGATGAGCTTTTTGATCACGAGAATGGCCGATTTCTTCATTTTGCAGTACATCCTGGGCGGTTCTCACCGCTTGATCGACCTCGCCAGCTTCTGCAAGTGTTGAGACCAGCTCAAGTACCAGGGGATATTGATCTGGATGATAACTGCCAATAACCCGCAGCTCATCAATGGCCGCCTGGGGTCCTTCAATAGTTTTGATCATCCCTGCCCGCTGCAGTTTAAGATCCAGGTTATTATCTTCCAGGGAAATTGCTTTGTCCATTACCCGTAAAGCCTGGTCTGGTTGTTTCTGGGCAGCCAAGGTTCTGGCGAAGAGTGACAGTAAATCAGCATCGTGGGGATCCTGCCCAAGCAGTGAAACCAGGTGTTTTTCTGATTCCCGGTAACTGCCATTTTCAAATGTCAGCAGGGCAGCAGTCTTTCTGGTTTCTTTGTGGTCCGGGGCGAAGGAGAGGGCTTTATTAATGCTGGCCAATGCTTGTGGTATTCGGTAAACTGCTCTTTTACTGAGAGAGAGCTGAATCCAGGCGTCGATATAATCAGGTTTGATGGATATGGCTTTCTCAAAAGATTTAATGGCTCTCAATGGTTGTTTGCTGTTCAAATGTAGTTTGCCGAGGGCGAGGAAATGACCGGCATACTCTGGATCTAGTTCAATTGCTTGTTTAAAATATTCAACCGCTGCGGTGTAATCCGGAGTCAGTTCTGCCGCATAAGAATACCAGCGGGGTTCGTCCTGCCAGATTTGCAGTGCCTTTTGGATAGATTCTTCAGCAGAAATTAAGTCATCAATTTGCTCAGCGGCCATTCCGAGTAAAACCAGGAATAATGGAACCTGGGAATAGTTGGCATTTTTAGCTAATTCAAGAGCTGAAGAAGCTGCCTTATAGGCTTTGTCTGGCTTGCTTTTTAATAAAGCGAGTGCAATCTGCGCATCCAGTAAAGCATTTTTCCCCATGTTGTCCAGATTGTCCAGTGCCGTCTGGGAAGCGAAAACCTTTTGTCGACTGTGTCGATACGCCGCAATCAGGGCGGCCAATTCTTCAGGAGTCTCCGCAGTATATTTTAGCGCCTCAGCAGTTTCCTGGTTTGGCGAGAAAACAGCTTCTCCGCGGGTTCTAATCTTATCAACAAATTTGGTTTCTACTTCCATCTGATAGAGGGCTTGAATACAATCCTGAAATGATTTTGAGACCTCATTGGATAAAGCGTTTTGATCTGGAGCATGGTAAATCGCTTTCATAGCTTCCGAAAACCGGCGAGCTTCTGCTCTGGTTATATAAGATAAAGCAAGCTCATAAACGACTCGTTTCTCTGATGGATTGAGGTCGGCAGCATGTTGAATATGTTTTGCGGATTCGTCCCATTGATGAAGTTCCCGGGCGGTTCTTCCAAGGGCAATCTCAACGGCCGTGCTGAATGATTTTTCTCCTACAGCCAGTTTGTGCCAATTTTCAAC
>JAZFRV010000302.1:0-6046 GCA_036445875.1 Anaerolineales bacterium | reverse complement strand
CGGCGCAGGCAGTTGGAAATTCCGTAAACTTCCATTCCGATATAAGTATGATCAAGGGCTTTGATGAGGCTTGCGCCAAGCAGGATATCCAGTTCGTAGACTCCCTGGCCAGCTACCCGCAGATCTTTTTTCCCCTGGCGAACCACTTCATTAATTAAGGATTGTGGACAGCGGACGGTGCCGTATAATTCAGTCCCGATGTAATCACCATCGTGAATAAATTGAGCGACCGCTTCTGTTTCGGTCATGCGTTTGTCGATCAACCCCCGCGGTTTGGTTCTATTATGCTCCCGGAAGCTGTTGAGATCAGGGGGTTGGAGTAATATTCCCTTGCCTTCTGTGATCACCTTCATACTCATCCTCCTGAAGTTTGATTATTATTGTTACCAGGAATAAAACAAATTGTTGGTAAACACTGCGAAAATGTGTTTCCGGGGTGTGAGAAAAAGCTCTCCTAGATAGCTTTTAATAACTATAACCCCAGAGAGCCTTTTTTGTTCTATTAACCCAGGGCAGGCTTTATTTACCAGATCCAGTAGATTATCTAGTTTTCTGGCCTGGTTAGCTTTGGCATTAATTTCCTCCGGTGTGCCGTACTTCGCCACAACCTCCAGGAAATCAGTGATAATCTCCATATCCGGGTTAAGCAGGATCCCGTTGATGTCGTCTAATTTGGAAGGCGAGATTTTTAGTCGGGATTGCAGTCTGGTCATTAGTATCTCCAATGATGATAATTATTATTGTGATAGTTGATATCTAGAGAACAACCAATAACTTTTGGAGTCATCCCGAGGAACAAAGTGACGAAACGATCTCCTCGCATGGCGACGGGATTGCCGTGTCACCCTTCGACTACATTCCTTTTCGCTATGGGCTTCTCGCAATGACATATCTCGGAATCCGAGTTTATAATAATTTCTGTAAATCTTCAAATTCCTCATTGTTGATCGTGAACCAATTCTCTTTTTTGGGGAAGGTTTTGTCTTTAACTTCCTTGTTGTATTGGATTAGACCATTCTGGAGGACTTCTCCGGCATTCCCATATACCTTGGCCATCTTGGGTGTGAACTTGGGATAGAGCCCAAACATATCATGGAAAATCAGCAGCTGGCCATGGGCATCCGGGCCGGATCCAAGGCTCATGATCAGGCAATTATCAGCCCGTTCGGTGATTATTCTGGTTACCCGGTCGGGCACCATTTCTAACAAGATACAGAATGCCCCTGCTTCCTCGAGTGCTTTGGCATCATCGATAATTTCCTTGGCCTGGACTGCTCCCCGTCCCTGGACCCGGAAACCTCCTAAAGCAGCAACGCTTTGCGGCGTTAACCCCAGGTGCCCTACCGCCGGAATTCCAGCAGCAACGATCGCTCTCATACGATCAGCCATGACCTGACCGCCTTCGAGCTTGATTGCATCACAACTGGCTTCAGCCATGAAGCGACCTGCGTTTAATACCGCCGATTCATTGCTGGCCTGATAGGACATATAAGGCATATCTCCGACCAGAAACGCTGTCGGAGCCCCCCGCCGGACAGCCTGTGTATGGCGCATCATGTCATCCATGGTCACTGGCAGGGTTCCATCATAACCCAGCATGGTCATTCCCAGGCTGTCACCAACCAACAACATATCCAGACCTGCTTCTTCCTGGAAATAAGCAGTTGGGTAATCGTAGCAGGTTAACCAGGAGATAGGTTCCCCCTTTTCTGCTTTGTCAAACAGAGTCCGGATGGTGATTTTCTTACGGTCAGTCATAGATTTTCCTCCAGTGAAATATGTGACAAGATATTTGTATTACGGTTGATTTACAACAGCATCTAAATCAAAATACATTCTCTCGAATTGCAATGTGAGTTTGGATAAAGTACTAAACAGGCAGGCGATAGTCTAGTTGGAATTATTATCTGGTCCAGGTTCATGGGAATTCCTGATCAAACAATAAGATTTAGAAACAACTACTAGTTTACATTAATTATAACCCCCTAACAATATCGTCCTGCCCGGAAATGATTTTCGTTTCCCAAATCAACGAAAAAGAGTATCTAATCAAGCGAAGCTGATTATTTTTCTAATGTTTTATTTAAAAAGATCATCCTTAGAAGATGGTGATAAAAATAACTTGCTAAGCTACCCCTTTTTCGTCATAATGATTTTTGTATATCGAATTTTGTTCGGAGAAGATCTCCATTGATTTTCCGATTACTTAAGGGAGTTATTTATGACTGCAAAAATCATTGATGGCCGCGCTGTCGCCCAGGAAGTTCGCGATGCGGTGGCTGCTGACGTCGCCGCTATGGTGGCGGAAGGAAAAAACCCTCCTGGATTAGCAACAGTCCTGGTAGGTGAAAATCCTGCCTCCGAAGTTTATGTGCGCATGAAACATAAAGCTTGTGAGAAGGCTGGGATTCAGTCCATTGGCCATGTCCTTCCAGCGACTGCTACCCAGGAAGAGGTTGAAAAACTGGTTAAGGAGCTGAATAACGATCCTGAAGTGCATGGAATATTAGTTCAGCTTCCCCTCCCGGATGGACTTGATGACGAGAGTGTGCTTCGTACAATCAGCATAAATAAGGATGTTGATGGATTTCACCCCCTGAATATCGGACGATTAGCACAGAAAGGCCGGGAACCGCAGTTTGTACCGGCAACACCAGATGGAGTCCTGTATTTATTGAAGAATGCCGGTGTAGTGCTAGAAGGGGCGAATGCGGTAGTTCTTGGACGTTCATTTATTGTTGGAATGCCGGCAGCTTTGTTGTTAATTAAAGAAAACGCGACGGTTACTATCTGCCATTCCAGGACTCGCAATCTGAAAGAAAAATGTGCTGAAGCCGATGTGCTGATTGCGGCTGTTGGACGAGCTGAAATGGTCAAGGGAGATTGGATTAAACCCGGAGCTGCGGTAATTGATGTGGGAACCAATCGGGTGGATGATGACAGCATTGAACGTGGATACCGGCTGGTTGGAGATGTAGACTTCGAGGAAGCCCTTGATGTTGCTGGGTACCTCACGCCCGTTCCTGGAGGGGTTGGTCCAATGACCATTGCCATGCTGCTGCGGAATACTGTCCGCGCTGCAAAACTTGCTAACGAAAACTAAGTTGGTCCTTTTATTGCCATTGTTGAATATATTTATTAAAGGAGAGAACTGATGACTTTTGAGAAAAAACCAGTAAGCCCGTCTCCGCTGGAGCTGTTAGATCCAGTTCCGTCGGATATTGATATCGCTCATGCTGCAGTCATTAAGCCTATCAAGCAACTTGCCGATGAGATAGGCCTACTGGATGATGAGCTTGAAATGTATGGAAAATATAAAGCCAAGGTTACTCTAGATGTTCTAGAACGATTAAAAGATGTTCCGGATGGAAAATACATCGATGTCACCGCTATTACTCCGACACCGCTGGGGGAAGGTAAAACCACCACCACTGTCGGTTTGAGCCAGGCCTTGGGCGCCCATTTGGGAAAGAGTTTGTTTACTTGCATCCGTCAACCTAGCCAGGGACCAACCTTCGGGATTAAAGGCGGCGCGGCAGGTGGTGGATACAGTCAGGTTATTCCCATGGAAGATTTTAACCTGCACCTGACGGGTGATATTCACGCTATTACAGCGGCCAACAACCTGGTTGCTGCAGCGCTGGAAACTCGCATGTACCATGAAAGCCGGCAGTCAGATGAGGCACTCTTCCGACGACTTTGCCCGCCGGATAAAACAGGAAAACGAGAATTTGCACCGATTATGTTCAGGCGGCTCAAGAAACTGGGAATTGACAAAACCAATCCAGACGACCTGACCGAAGAAGAATACAGCAAATTTGCCCGCCTGGATGTGGATCCAGAGACCATCACCTGGCGCCGGATAGTGGATACCAATGACCGCCATCTGCGTGAAATAGAAATCGGCATCGGTCCAAAAGAGGGCGGCCACTCCCGGAAAACCGGATTTGATATCGCCGTAGCCAGCGAGTTAATGGCCATCCTGGCATTGACCACAAGCCTGGCTGACATGCGTGAACGATTCGGGCGTGCTGTTGTTGCCACAAACAAAGCTGAAGAAACCGTTACTCTGGATGATCTTGGCGTTGCCGGTGCAGTGACCGTATTAATGATGGATGCTATCAAACCAACCCTGATGCAGACAGTGGAAGGTACACCTGCCCTTGTCCATGCCGGTCCATTCGCTAATATTGCCCATGGCAACAGTTCTATTATTGCCGATAAAATTGCTTTAAAATTAGCGGATTACGTTTTAACCGAGTCCGGTTTTGGTGCCGACATAGGCATGGAAAAATTCTTTAACATCAAATGCCGCTACTCGGGATTAATCCCTGATGCAGTAGTCCTGGTTGCTACGGTTCGAGCCTTAAAGATGCATGGCGGTGGTCCCAAAGTTACCGCCGGCGCTCCGCTGGATCCGGCCTATACCACAGAAAATCTGGAACTGCTGGAAAAAGGAATGGCCAACCTCGAAGTGCATATTGAAAATGCACTTAAATTTGGTATTCCAACTGTGGTTGCAGTCAACTGCTTCAAAGATGACACAAAGGCTGAGGTTGAATTGGTCAGAAAAGCAGCCATGAAGGCTGGCGCTGCCAATGCAGTGGTTACCCGGCACTGGATGGAGGGAGGCAAAGGGGCAGTTGACCTTGCCAAAGCAGTTGTGGAAGCCTGTGAACTGCCCAGCGATTTTAAATTCCTCTATCCCCTCGAAGGAACTTCCATCAAAGAGAAAATTGAGATCATTTGCAAAGAAATCTATGGCGCAGATGGGGTTACTTATGAACCGCTGGCTCAGAAGAAAGTGGAACTCTACACTAAATTGGGCTTTGATGAACTTCCCATGTGCATGGCAAAAACACACCTGAGCATGAGCCATGATGGAACACTTAAGGGAAGGCCTACGGGATTCACCGTACCCATCAGGGATATTCGCGCTTCAGTAGGAGCGGGATTCCTGTATCCGCTCTTGGGTGATATGAGTACCATGCCCGGCTTGCCCACTCGCCCCGCCTATTACGAGATAGATATTGATCTTGAGACGGGAGAGGTACTTGGTTTATCATAAATGTATATAATTTGAATAAAAACGGATCGGGGCAGCCCGGATTTAAGTATTAGCTGCTCCTGATCCGAGTATCATCTTTAGTAGATGATTTTATTGGTTTAATAGTTTTACTTTAATATTGAGGTTGCGATGGTAAGTCGCGGGGCTGAGAACAATCACTGGTGGAGTTTTCATCATGACTGGCAAAACGAGAAAGGAGAAGTCATTGAGGAGACCCCTCTGACAATTTATGTTAATGGTGTTGAGTTAGCAACGATTATGGGGACGCCGCTTAACCAGGACTGGTTGGCGGTTGGTTTCTTAAAAAACGAAGGAATTCTCAACAGCGTGGATGAAATAGAAGACCTGAGGATTACGTCTGACGGTTGCTGCATTGACGTATTCCTCGACCGAACTGTTGAGCTGCCAACCAAAAAAATCATTACCTCTGGCTGCGGAGGCGGGATTACTTTTGATGATCCTGAGATCGGGATCGAACCCCTTCAATTCAACACTAGTACGACACCAGATCATATCCTGAGTGCGTTTAAAATGCTGCAGACAAAAGATAGTTTGTATGCCAGAGCTCGAGGAGTTCACGCAGCGGGTTTGCTGGATCTGAATAATAATCGGTTGATCAAGGTTGCCGAGGATGTCGGAAGGCATAATTCTATCGATAAACTCCGGGGAGCTTGTTTACTGGAAGGAATTCCTACCGAGGGAAGGGCACTGCTCACCACAGGTAGAATTTCATCAGAGATGCTCAGGAAAGGGGCCTTGATGGGTTGTCCAGTAATAGCTTCTAGAACATCCCCTACCTCGCTGGCAATTGAGATGGCTAATTCCTGGAAGATAACTTTGGTTGGGTATGCCCGTCATGGAAAACTGAGAGTATAGTGTTATCCAGAACGATTGGGTCTTGAAGATTTTAGCGATAATGGATAACAGGAAATTGATTTGCTGGCAGTGGATTAAGGAGAGATCATGAAGAAAAGCTTA
>JAZFRV010000301.1:0-4925 GCA_036445875.1 Anaerolineales bacterium | reverse complement strand
AGAATAAATCCAGAAGCAGAATCCATCGCGATTGTCTCCGCTGATATCCCCTTGTTAACTCCAGTAAGTGTTGATTGGGTGATAAATAAATCCTTGGAAACAAATAATGATCTCACTTATTGTGTGATTGACCAAAAAGTTATGGAAGCCCGTTTCCCGGAATCGAGCAGATCCTACACACGATTAAAAGATATCAATGTTTGCGGAGGTGATTTAGCTGTCATCAATTTGAATCTTTATACTTCAAATAATGAGTTCTGGGGGAAAATATTCCGCGCCAGGAAAAGCTCATTCCGACAAGCAGCACTAATCGGAATAGATATCTTATTTTTATTGGCCCTCCGGCGAATAACATTCAATAAACTTGTCCTAAAAGTAACCCGGCGATTAAAGATTAAAGGGCAGGGTTTGATCTGCCCTTATGCCGAAATCGGAATGGATATCGACAAACCCTACCAACTGGAGTTGGCGCGAAGAGAATTAACCTAAACCCATAAACACGATGACACTCAAAGACTATCTTTCCAAAGACGCAGAACTCTCCCAAAACCTCCTAATCCCGGAGAATAAACCCTGGCTGAAACAACTTGCTGCCTTTTTTGCCCATTCCGGAGATTCATGGTTTTGGGGTGTTGGGCTGGGCTTGCTCTGGATTATTGGACCCCAGATCTGGAGACCCCGGATCCAATTATTATTTATCGGGATACTGGTTACTGCCATTTCTGTTCTGATCCTGAAATTTTCAATTAAACGCCCCCGACCTGAGGGTGAGTGGGGGCAAATCTATCGGAGCTCAGATCCACATTCCTTCCCATCTGGTCACGCTGCCCGAGCTACCATGCTGACTATGCTGATCTTGTTGGCTGGTCCCGTCTGGCTTGGTTTGGTGATGATAACATGGGCTATGTTGGTTGCAATTTCCCGGATAGGCCTGGGGGTACATTTTATCTCGGATATTTTAGCGGGAACAATCCTTGGAATTATTTTCGGTGGAGTGGTGTTCTTAATTTTTGGATAAGGTTAATATTCATAACAAAATCCCAGAGGTTAAGAGAACTCCGGGATTATCGCTTGGTACATAGGGAACGGTATCCTCCCAGGATCCCGTTTCCTTATTTTATGATGTGCTATTTATTTGAGAAAGCTGGCATATAATTAAGGTAATAACAAAATCAAAACTCGTATAAATAAAGAATGAAGGAGGTTTCAATGAGTTATACCTTCACATATTTTGGCCACGGTACATTGGGATTAGAAATCCAGGGTTACAAATTATTAATCGATCCCTTTTTTACGAATAATCCTGCCACCAAAACCAAACCGGAAGAACTTAACGCGGATTTCCTGTTGATAACCCACGGACATGGAGATCATGTTGGAGATGCCGAGGAAATCGCCCAACGGACAGGAGCAAAAGTTATCGCCAATGCTGAAATTGCCAGTTGGTTTAGTGAAAAAGGGGCGGAAGTCCACTCGCAGCACATCGGTGGTGGACATGATTATCCTTTTGGATATGTAAAGTTGACTCAGGCGATTCATGGTTCCTCTCTGCCAGATGGTTCTTATGGTGGGATGCCAGGAGGATTCATCGTCACCACTCCCGATGGTAAGAAGATTTACATGGCAGGAGATACAGGACTCTTCGCAGGCATGTCGTTAATTGGGGAAGAAGGAATCCATCTTGCGGTGCTCCCAATCGGTGACAACTACACCATGGGTCCGGATGACGCCCTCAAGGCAGTTAAGTTAATCAAACCCGAATTTGTTGCCCCGGTCCACTACAACACCTGGGATTTAATAGCTCAAGATCCCGCTGCCTGGAAAAAACGAGTGGAAGCAGAAACCGATACAATCGTACATGTCCTCCAGTCAGACACAAGCATCGATTTGTAATAGAGGAAATCTATGGCACAACCAATCAACCGCCAGGAATTTGAAAAGCAGATGGAACAGGAGGGTAGGCTTCCTCCCGGCCAGTCATTAACCAAGAAATTCCCTGTTCTGCATTACGGAAGTATTCCAGCTTTTAATCCAGAGATCTGGGGATTTCGAATCTGGGGTGAGGTAAAGGAAGAATTGAGTTGGTCCTGGGAGGAGTTTTCCCGGCTGCCTCAATCTACCCTCAAAATGGATATCCACTGCGTAACCCGCTGGAGTAAATTTGGGACAACCTGGATGGGGGTATCTGTGAAATCCTTGATCGATGAAGGATTAGTTCAGCCTCTACCAGGTGCAACCCACGTTCTTCAACACGCGGAAGGAGGATATTCAACCAATCTCCCTCTGGAGATTATTCTCCAGGACAACTTTTTACTGGCCACTCATTTTGAGGGGGACCCGCTTACACCGGAACATGGTTTTCCCGTCCGGGGCATAGTTGGCCAAATTCCGGACAAGCCAGAATTAAAAACTCCCTATTTCTGGAAAGGAGCCAAGTGGCTGAGTGGATTAGAATTTCTAAAAGAAGATCAATTGGGTTTCTGGGAAAAAGCCGGATATCATAATGAAGCCGATATCTGGAAAGAACAACGTACCCGTAAATAATTATTATTACAAAATAAACCTCCCGGGGGTCGATGATTACTCCGGTAGGTTAATTTTTCTTGAGTATTCCCAGTAATTAGTTTTTGGACGCGGCAGGAATTCCCCCGGCTTTTTCAGCATTACGGACTGCCCGTAATATGGCTTCCTGGTAGGCTGCGGCCGCAAAAGCTCCTACAATATTCTGGTCGATCTCCACCTCACCCGATGAGAGGGCAAAGACTGTATCCCCATCCAGCAGAGTAAAAGCCGGTCGGATCGTTCTCGCCAATCCGTTGTGAGCCATCTGGGCCACACGGGTAATCCCCTCCTTATTCAGTTTCACATTGGTAGCGACAACACCTATGACAGTATTCTCTGGTCCTGAAGCAAAACTCATTACTTTCTTTCCTACAAATGATTTCATAATCCTTAATGTGTCAGCATAACCTTTGATACCCCTGACTCCGGCAATGATTTCACCGCTTTCCGGATCGATCACGTCACCGAAGGCGTTGACAGCTACGATGGCTGCTACTTTCCCGGCGCCTCCCAGATCAATACTGGCCGTGCCGATGCCTGATTTGGTCGCCATTTTCGGGCTGAGAATTTTTCCTACTGTCGCGCCTGTTCCGGCGCCCACATTCCCTTCCTGAATTGGTTCCTCAGTCGCATTCTGACAGGCTTGATAACCCATCTCGGCATCCGGTCGCAGCTTCGGATTTCCAATTCCCAGATCGAATAAAACCGCTGCTGGCACGATAGGCACAGAAGCCAGGCCAGCGTTAAAGCCCATCTTGTTCTCTTCGCAGAAGCGCATCACTCCAGTCGCGGCATCCAATCCAAATGCAGATCCACCGGTTAACAAAACTGCATTAACTTGATTTACAAGATGCATTGGATGAAGAAGATCTGTTTCCCTTGTTCCCGGGGCTCCCCCCCGTTGATCAACGCCACCCACTGTATCTGGAGGACATAGGATAACTGTGCAGCCGGTTAACGCCTCCAAATCTTGAGCATGACCAACTTTAAATCCTGGAATACTTGTAAGTCCACCCATATTGACCTCCTACCTGGTTAGCAGTTCTAATTTACCATCCGCTTGCATTAAATACAGTTCGCAGCAGAGCATCCCGTTCACCTGGTGTCATGGGCCTGGCTCGAGCAAAATCAATAAACTTGATTGTCAATAATTCGGTGCTGATATGCTGCCCATCATAAAAAACATGGCGGTCTATGAAAGCTGTTGCCGTATTGGGCGGCATCTCATATATCTGGTCAAAAAACAAATTACCCAAACCGTGATGGACAAAGGCATCGGATTTGATTTCAAATCCTTGTGGTTGGTGGGCCTGACTTCCGCTGACTATGACTGCTCCAGCCTTGGTAAGTTTTATTGCATCCCGGATCTGGTCTGGCTGGGCAACGTAGGTATAGTATTCAAAATGTTGGAAAGTAGCGATCGGAAGATATCCTTCCTCCCTCAGGTTCTGGATCTGATTTGCCATCTTGTCAAAATCACAGGCTACAGCACCCGGTTGGTCGGGACCCGCGGTTGCATAACCTCCACCCTTTGCATTACATCCCAAGAACGCAATTTTATTCCCATTATGCTCCAGGAGGACTGGGTCTTGCGCATCCGTCCGGTTAGTTCCCCCCCCATAATATGGCCAATCCCGCTCATTGTATAACTCCAATGTATACAACATCGCCTCAGGACCATAATCACCAAAGTGGTCACCCGTCAGTTCTACCACATCCGTTCCAATATTATCCATCAGCTGGATATAGCGAGGATCACTGCAAAACTTCAATCCCACCTGACTGGGATTCGGATAAGGGCAACCCGCAGCAAATGGGACCTCGTTGCTGATATGAGTGATATCCGCGTTTCTTAACCAGTCCTTGATGTCCTGGGCCGGGTAGTTGATTCCTTGATTCTCCATTGTCCAGGCAGTGGCTCTCACCAGGGCTGTCACGCCAGTCATTACAACTGTGGTTAATTTATTAGGATCCCGGTTGCTGGAAATATCCTGAAAATTTTCCAGAACGGCTCCGCTGGAAGATATTGGGACAGCCAATTCATATTCTTCTGGTGAAAAATCCTTTTGCAGAGGAGAGATCCCATCCAGATTGATTACTTTCCAATCCGGAGATAATTTTTCAAATGGCAGAATCGCCAAAGAAGGTCGATTGCTCCAGGCTTCATCACTGAGTTGATCTTCAGGTAGCACTTCTACAGCCCCCGCTGCAGGTTCTCCCCAATAAGCCACCAGGATTCTTTTTACCTCCTCAGTCAGTAATAAAGATTGGCTGCCAGATATTGGATTCTTCCCACCATTCCAGGCTGTTTTTAATTCTGAGGATGAAATACCATCCGAAATGGTCGGGAAGGGAGCGCTCAG
>JAZFRV010000300.1:0-5373 GCA_036445875.1 Anaerolineales bacterium | reverse complement strand
TTAACTCTATGTTAGAATTTAATTCATGGATGAAACTCGTTCTCCTTCGGTCAAATCATTCCTTCCCTTGACGCTGCTTCTGGCTGGTCCGGGATGGATTTGGTTGATCTATCTAATGACTCAGACTCTGCCCAATCTGGGAAACCGCTGGTTGTTCTTTGCAGCTGCAGTTATCACCATCACCGGGAGTGCAATTCCCATTGTTGCTTATCTTAACCGTATTATCAAACCTTTTGGTCCTGCTACCTACGAGATCATTGTCCGCGAATCAACCTTTCTTGGTGTTTATGCGGGAACCCTGATCTGGCTCAATAAAGGTCAGGTTCTTACATTTGGATTGGCAATCATCCTGGGGATCGGTTTGATCATTGTAGAACTATTAATCCGACTCCGTACCAGGAGTGAGTGGCATCCAGAGGAATAAAACAGGGAGTGATCCTCCCAGCTAATCTATCACAGGATACGGAAACGAGGATATAGAGTTGTGAATTCCTTAAGTCAATTACCTTCAGTGGACCAAGTACTCTCTTCTCCCGACGGGACTGAAATGGCAGAGAAGTTCGGCCATTCCCTGATTGTAGAAGCCATCCGATCCATCCTGGATCAAGCCCGCCAGAACCATCTTATGAAAGAATCCGCTATCCCCGATCTGGACGGTGTCCTGGATGCTGCAGAAAAACTATTATATCAATGGTTAAAACCCACTTTATTCCCGATCCTGAACGCCACCGGTGTGATTATCCACACCAACCTGGGAAGAGCTCCGTTGAGTGATGATGCCCTAAAAGCTGTTAAGGAAGTAAGTCAAAATTATTCCACTCTTGAATTTGATCTTGATTCGGGAGGCAGAGGATCCAGATTGGTCCACGCTGAATCTCTTTTCCAGCAGCTCCTGGGAGCTGAGTCTGCTCTGGTAGTCAACAACAATGCCTCAGCGGTTCTGTTAATGCTGACCGTTTTGACCCAGGGAAAAAAAGTAATTATTTCCCGCTCCCAACTGGTTGAAATTGGGGGAGGATTCCGGATCCCTGATGTGCTGCGTCATTCCGGGACCGAACTTGTTGAAGTCGGCACCACCAACAAGGTTCATTTATCTGATTATGAGAAAGCATTTAGTGAAGAAACTATTGCCGTGATGCGAGCCCATGCCTCAAATTATAAAATTGTTGGATTTACCAGTGAACCGGATATTACAGAGATTGCTGTAAGTGCTCATGAAAAGGGTTTATGGTTCTTTGATGACCTGGGATCAGGGGCATTATTGGATACCAGCCCTTATGGGTTAAAACATGAACCCACGGTGCAAGAATCACTTGCCGCGGGAGTGGACTTGGTGTGCTTCTCTGGAGACAAACTGCTGGGAGGACCTCAGGGGGGCATTATCCTGGGGCGGAAAGATTTGATTGATCAGTTGAAGGTACATCCCCTGGCGAGGGCTATCCGGGCTGATAAAATGGCCCTGGCGGCTTTATCTGCCACACTGGAACATTATATTAAAGGAGAGGCGCTAGATAAAATACCTGTCTGGCAAATGATCTCTGCCCCTGGTGATGAGATTAAATCCCGAGCGGAGAACTGGAAAAAAACCCTTGGGTTGGGCGATGTGATCGAATCCAAGTCCATGGTGGGGGGAGGTAGTTTACCGGGGGAAACTTTACCGAGCTCCGTCTGGGCTGTATCTGTTGATCATCCGCAGACTCTGTTGGCTGGGTTGCGAAAGGGTACTCCAGCGATCATTGCCAGGATTGAAAACGACCGGGTGGTGTTTGACCCAAGAACGATATTGCCTCAATCAGATACGGATTTTATCCAAGCATTTAAGCGAACCTGGAGCAGCAATGAAAAATGATTTATCCCGCCTGATGGAAAGGGAAAATATTGATGCGATCTGGATCTTAGGCGCTGCAACTCATAATCCTGCCATGATGTATTTCACTGGGGAAGTCCATGTGAGTTTTGCGGATTTAATTCTCAAAAGAGGTGAAGAACCGGTGATCTTCTGCAACCCGATGGAACGGGATGAAGCTGCCGGTACAGGATTAAAGGTAGTGAACACTGCCAAATTTGATTTTCTAAAATTGCTGGATGAGGCCGGTGGAGACCAAAATAAAGCAGAAGCCCAAATCAGGAAAATCATGTTTGATGAATTGGGCATCACCAAAGGCAGAATTTCTGTCTATGGGAAAATCGATCTCAGCTCACAAATAAGTGTCTTCTCAGAATTAGCGAAATTGCTTCCGGAAATCCAGTTTATTGGAGAAGGAGATTTATCGATCCTCTTGGAAGCTCGAGCCACCAAAGATGAAAATGAAATTCAGAGAATCCGGAAAATGGGTGAAATAACCACTGATGTGGTAAGAAAAACTGCTGCATTCTTGCAGGGCTGTAAAGTCCGGGATGATGAAGTTCTGCTAAATAAAAACGCCACGCTGGTTACAGTGGGTCAGGTAAAAACCAAAATAAACTTTTGGCTGGCAGAGCGGGGAGTTGAGAACCCGGAAGGAACGATCTTTGCCATTGGCCGTGACGCAGGCGTTCCCCACAGCGCTGGGAAACCCGAAGATGAAATCCGGTTGGGTAAAACCATTATTTTTGATATTTTTCCCCAGGAATCTGGTGGAGGATACTTCTTTGATTTCACCCGAACCTGGTGCCTGGGTTATGCTCCGGATGCGGAAACCCGGCTACACCAGGATGTTTTGTCCGTGTATCAGACCATAATGGAAGAGCTGGAATCAGATCGCTGGGCTCCAGATTACCAGGAACGGACTTGTGAATTATTTGAAGCCCAGGAACATAAAACTATCCGGCAAGACCACCAGCTTCAGTCCGGGTATGTACACGATGTAGGGCATGGGCTGGGATTAAACGTTCATGAACGACCCTGGTTTAGTAAAAAAGCAGGTCCGGAGGATTCATTGGTTCCGGGTTCGGTTGTGACCATTGAACCGGGGTTGTATTATCCGGAGAAAGGCATGGGATGCCGATTAGAAAATACAGTCTATGTCAATTCGGATGGAAAGATGGAAGTTCTGGGAAACTATCCCTATGATCTGGTATTACCAATGGAACACTGGAAGGCATAACATTGTCAGAGGCGGACCTTATGACTGAAGCAGTAGAAGAAATAATCATCGATGACGGATTAGAAAATCCGGTTGCCCGCATCCTGGGGATTGAGAGTTCCTGTGATGAGACTGCTGCAGCAGTGGTTGAAAACGGGCGTGTGATTCTCTCAAGTGCTGTGGCATCGCAGGAAGACCTTCATGCCCAGTATGGAGGTATTTTTCCGGAAGTAGCCTCTCGCCAGCATATTCTTTCGATATACCCCATTGTTGATCAAGCTTTAAAAGAGGCGCACCTCAAGTTGGCGGATTTGGATGGCATTGCGGTAACCCGCGGACCAGGTTTGCCGGGATCATTGGTAGTAGGTATTAACATGGCCAAAGGATTGGCGATTGGCAGCGGCTTACCCTTACTGGGAATTAATCACCTGGAAGGGCACTTGTATTCTGCCTGGCTAGGCGAGGAAGGAAAAAAGAAAAAGAAGACGCCCCAATTTCCCCTGTTGGCGTTAATTGTATCCGGGGGGCATACCGAGTTAATCCTGATGAAAGATCACCTGGTATATGAAAGGTTAGGCGGAACCCTGGATGATGCTGCAGGTGAAGCTTTTGATAAAGTTGCCAGGCTGCTGGAGTTGGGATATCCAGGAGGACCGGCGGTTCAGAAAACAGCTGAAGGTGGAAATCCCGAAGCATTTGATTTTCCCAGATCCTGGTTGGATGACAGTTATAACTTCTCATTCAGCGGAATTAAGACCGCCGTTCTGAGAACGGTTCAACAGCTGGAAAAACAGAAGAGCAAATTACCGATCGCAGACCTGGCAGCAAGTTTTCAGACTGCGGTTGTGGAGGTTTTGATTCGGAAAACATTGTTGGCTGCTGAAGAATATCAAACCAAAGACATCCTGATAGCCGGGGGAGTCTCCGCCAACCGCGCCCTGAGGGAGCAAATCTCCTCCCAGAAGAAGTACCGGGTCCACATCCCTCCACTATCCCTCTGTACTGATAACGCTGCCATGATCGCGGGTGTTGGTTGCTTCCGATTTTTTGCCGGTCAGCGTGATGGGCTGGAAATGGATGCCGCACCAACCTGGTCAATATCTGAGCTGTAAATCTTTTTCTGATTCCCTTATTCGTTTTTTGATGGAAAATCTGGTTGATCATCCTGGAGGTGATCTATGTCTTGGATTAAAGACCCGATAAGCAGAATGGAGAAAGGGCAGTGGATTCTGGCTGCCGTTTGTGCTGTAACTGGAATTACTGCGTTAATAATGGGGATCTCAGATAATATCACTGCGATAGCCTTGTTAGTGATTTCGATTGCCTGTTTTGTGGCAATCTGGGTCTGGAAATGGCGTTCGGCCCGAAAATTTTGGATCCTGCTGGGAGCTGCACTTTTATCTTTCCCGATTGGGGTGATTTTGCATAATCTTTTTTATGCAATGGAAGAATTATCCAGCGATATCCAAATCCTTTCCGGGATTTTGGGTTCTATTTCGGTGATATTTTTTCTGGTGTCAGCTCTGGGTGTTGGTCCAACAGCCGTGGTTGCCTTAATCGGGGGAATCATTGCCAGCTGGCAAGGATTGACTGGATTAACCAGAGTTAATCGCAGTTACCGTCGCTTTAAGCAGAGTCATCAAATATCATTCAAGGATTTGCTGAGATTGGTAAATCTGGCCAGGTTATCTGCATCTAGTGCCAACCTGCAACCTTTGAAATATATCCTTTCTTTTTCAGAAGAACAGAATAGGTTAATATTCTCTACACTTTCCTGGGCTGGATATCTCAAAGATTGGGCAGGTCCGGTGGAGGGTGAAAAACCATCCGCTTATATCATCGTCCTGGGAGATACAGCAATCGACAATAGTTTTCAATATGATACTGGGATTGCCTGCCAGAGTATATTGTTAGGAGCAGCCGAGAGAGAGTTGGGGGGCTGTTTAATCGGATCAATTAAGAGGGAAAAACTACGGGAAAACCTGTCCATCCCAGAGGAGTATGAGATTCTGCTGGTGATCGCTCTGGGAAAACCTACCGAGAAAGTGGTAGTTACGGAACTGGAGCCGGATGGTGATATCAAGTATTGGCGGGATGAAAAGGGTATTCACCATGTGCCGAAGCGGAGACTTGTCGATTTAATTTTAGATTTGTAATCGGTTATATCCACTTTGCTCTCCCGCATTAGGATCTAAACCAAAGACGAATGATAATTTGGCGGCAATCCACTTAGATATATCACCACCTTTACCAACGGCAAAATCAATTAAAGTTTCGCCTTCATTAGTAACAGATTTAATTAACATAT
>JAZFRV010000299.1:0-2560 GCA_036445875.1 Anaerolineales bacterium | reverse complement strand
TCAGCGGCAGTCGGATTAATGTCTGGCCCAAGAGATAATCAAAACGTTTCAGCTGCCAGTTTGCAAATTCTATACGATTTAAACAAATCGTTGGATTCAACATTGGATGTATTCACAATTATAGATCAGGCTTTATCTTCAGCGATTTCGATCATGGAAGGAGAAAAAGCGGATTATTACCGTCACCAGACTGATAATAATTCACTTTCCCTGACCAGATCGATTGGTCGCGATTCAAGTGAAATTGAAGAAATCAACCAAAACCTTTACCTGGGAGAGATACCGGGGAATTTAATCTGGGTGTTGAAACATAAAAAAGGCATCCTTGTGGCAAATACGGGAAATGATCCCCTCTGGGAGCAAATAGGGGATGGATCTAGTCAATCATCCATCCTCGCAGTGCCAATACTGGTTGATCAACAATTGACCGGTATTATCTCGCTGGAGCACCCGGAACCGGATTTTTATTCTCGGGAGCAGGAGGAGTTACTGACAGCCATAGCCCACCAGACAGGTTTGGCTATAAATAACGCCCAACGTTTTGTAGAAGTAGCTTTCTTGTTAAACTCATTAAAGGCAAAGCAAGAACTTCAGGATAAATTGTTCGAACATATCCCTGTGGGTGTTTTATTGTTGGATAATCAATTTAATATTTTATCTGGGAATCAGCAGGGACTTGATTATATAGATGTACTTCAGCCCGATTTTGAACGGATTTCAATATCAAGACTGGGAGAAAAGACGATTCAAGAATTGGTTGAGCTTTCTTTTGAACCATTACCTATAGAAGTCCGAAAAGAAATAGATTCTCAGGAGATTTTCGAAGTTCAACTGCGTAAAGCCCAGACAATTGAAGGGCAGTATTGGATATTAATGATAGCTGATGTCACTGAGGAACGGGGAATAAAGAATCGGATCCGAATCCAGGATAGATTGGCAACTTTGGGACAGTTTGCTGCCGGGATAACCCATGATTTTAATAATATTCTCTCAGCCATCATGGTTTATTCCGACGTATTACTACGGGATTCACAGCTCTCTGAAAACAATCGAATAAAAATTGATGCTATTAAGGAACAATCTAACCGGGCGACAGATCTCATCAGCCAGATCTTGGACTTTAGCAGAGTTCAGTCTGTGGAACAAAAACCGTTTGATTTAATCCCATTTCTGGAAGAAATTCGTGAACTGTTGACCCAGATCCTGCCGGATGATATTCAGATTCAAGTAGGAATCAACTCTTCTAACGAGAACCTTCCCATACTAGGTGATCCTGCCAGAATGCAGCAAATGATCATGAATTTAGCTCTAAACAGCCGTGATGCCATGCCAGAAGGGGGGATCATTGAGATTCTGGTTGAGCTTGTTGATATTTCTGAGGTCGACAGATTGAGATATCCCGGAATGGATCCGGGAAGCTGGATTCTACTGCAGGTTACAGATACGGGAATTGGAATATCACAGCAAGATCAATCCCAGATGTTTGAACCATTTTTTACTACTAAATTTGATCAGGGTGGCACAGGTCTGGGATTAGCACAAGTGTATGGGATTGTAAAACAGCATCAGGGATTCATTGAAGTAGAGAGCTCACTTGATATTGGAACGACATTTAACGTTTTTATTCCTCTATTTGAGGGAGAGATTGAAGATCCTCCCGAACCACAGCTCGATGTGGAACTGGATGGAGGAGGAGATTTTCTCCTGATTGTTGAGGATGATGAAAGCCTGCAAAAAGCCTTGGGGAATCTTTTCGAGGAACATGGTTTTCAGGTGATCCAGACGGCAAACGGAAAACAGGCATTTGATATTATCAAGCAGATCGGGGATAAGATAAGCCTGGTAATAACGGATGTGGTTATGCCCAAATTGGGGGGAGTAGAATTGTATTGGAAAACTCAGAAAATCTTCCCAGAGAAGAAATTTATTTTTATTACCGGCCATCCTTCAAAAATCGCCAATAAGGCTATTGGCCAGGAATCATATACACGAGTGCTTCAGAAACCGTTCTCGATGATAGATATCCTCAGTCTCACCAGGGAAATCAGAGCTACAGATCTAAGCGATTCGAAGGGTCAAATGATGATGATTTGAATCAAGGGTCAGTATTCTATCTGACTCAGGGGATTTAATTTTTCGAAATTATGTTTCGCATTAATCCATCTGACAGTGCCTGTTTTTCCTCTGATGACCAGGCTTTCTGTTTCAGCGCCGTGACCCATATACCTCACTCCGCCGAGTAATTCTCCATCGGTGATTCCCGTTGCAGCAAAGAATACATCATTTGAGGATACCAGGTCATCCATCGTAATGACTTTGTCGAGGGAATATCCCATTTTTAGACCCAGCTTTTTTTCCTCTTGATTTCTGACATCCAGTTTTCCTTGTAATTCTCCGCCCATAGCTCTGATCGCACAAGCAGCCAGAACTCCTTCCGGTGTTCCCCCGACTCCTACCAGCGCGTCAATACCTGATTCTGGAAGGCAAGTCATAAGGGCACCGGCGACATCTCCATCCGGGATTAATCTGATCCGGGCTCCGATTTCCCGGATTTCTTGGA
>JAZFRV010000298.1:0-4934 GCA_036445875.1 Anaerolineales bacterium | reverse complement strand
GGAGGAGTTCTGCCCGCAATAGAGACAGGTTTTTTCCAGGGAGAAATTTCGGATTCGGCATACCGATATCAAAGGGAGATCGACCAGCAAGTTCGACAAGTTATTGGTGTCAACGCCTATCTGGATGAAAAAGAACCGGAGATTCCTTTACTAAAAATAGATCCGGAAGGTTACCTGAACCAGGTAAATCGGATAGACAAACTCAAAAAAAACCGAGACCAGGGACATGTGGGGCAAGCCTTGGACCAGCTCCGTATTGCTTGTCAGGGAACAGAAAACACCATGCCTCATATCTTGGAAGCTGTTCATGCTTATGCTACACTGGGTGAAATCACAGAGGTCATGAAAGATGTGTTTGGTATTTATCGTGAACAGAATTGGATCTAAAGGAAACTATCATGAGTGAACATAAATTTACACCAATAGAAGAACTATCTTATGAACAAGCCCTCCAGGAACTGGAAGAATTAGTCAACACCTTGGAAGCAGGAGAAAAAGACCTGCATACAACCCTGCTGTTTTTTGAACGTGGTCAATCTTTAGCTTCTTATTGTATATCTTTGCTGGATAATGCTGAATTGCAAGTTGAACAGGTTCTCAAAAGGGAAGATGATGATGGGTGAATTTCTCCTTTTTAACCCAGTAATGCTGTCAGCAATCACTGCCTGGCTGCTGGCCCAGATCATTAAAGTATTAGGTGAATATATTACTCAGAGACAGTGGAACTGGGTGCTTTTATTTCAGGCAGGGGGGATGCCAAGTTCCCACTCTGCGATGGTCAGCGCAGCAGCTTTATCTGTCGGGTTGTATGTTGGTTTTGACCAGCCTGTTTTTGCCATATCATCAATTCTGGCTATAATTGTCATTTATGATGCAACCGGGATCCGACGGGAAACCGGGCGGCAAGCGGTTCTGATTAATACCATGATCCGGGACCTGGCTAAAGGTAAACTCGCCCAGGTCGACAGACTCAAGGAAGTTCTGGGACATACTCCCGGTGAAGCCGTCCTGGGAACCTTATTGGGAATAGTGATTGCTCTTGTAGTTCGGATCCTGGTTCCCTGAAATCTTCTTAAAAGAATTATCCCCGGCCCCCATTTTCCAGCAGAACCTGATCAGGTCCTGCCTGATCGATATTCCAAGGATAGATAATAAAGGCATCCGTGATTGCGCCATAATAATCCGGTTTACGTTTAAGTAAATTCCGGTATGGATTGTAGTGCAGAACACAAGTACTAGGAATACCACCTGCTGCCTCAACCTGTTTAGAAACTGCCCAGGTTGTACGGCCCGCTCCCCAGGAGTTATTCACAATCAGGATCTTTTTATCAAGAAGCAGCTCGTGATCCGGGAAGTGAATGAAGTTTGGCCAGGACAGCAGCTTTGATTGTTCAAGCTCTGAATCAGGGGGAAAATCAACCTGGGCAAGCAATATTTCCTCAACCCCTGCAGCAGCGGCAATCATGCCTGCCGGGATTATCCCATCAGGAGAGACAATAATTACCGAATCAAAAAGGGTCTCTAATTGGGGAATAATTACAGAAACTAATTTGCTTACTTCACGCCAGGTTATGAATTCTTTTCGAGATTGATCCATACTGCAGGACTCCTGCCAAATGAAACCGACAAGGTCATTATAGCAATTTCCCTGATTCCGGGTGTAGTAATTTTCTTTACCCTTCAATTTTGTCTTCATTGAGCCCTTTGGAAGGCTCCCTTCGATAAACTCGGGGACTGATCGTCGCCCAGTGACGTTAGTGAAGTTATCCGAAATAGCCATTTCGACTGCGCTCGTTCTTGTGACTTCGTTCCATTCAATGAGCTTTGGTTATTTTGGCAAGCCCGCAGGAGCTGGCGCTCCTGCTCGAGATTAGCAGGCTTTTTGGTTTAATAGAGGGGCAAGCTGGGATCAATCGCAATTGCCCAGGCATTGATGCCGTGCTTTAAGTTCTTTGCCTTCTTAAATCCAGCGCTCACTAGAATTTCCAGTGCCCGGGTTGACCGGGTTCCTGATTTACAGTAGAGCACAATCTCCTCAGCGCTGTCTAACTCTGAAAGGCGGGAGGCAAACTGCCCCAGCGGGATTAACTCAGATCCTTCCAGGTTGGATATTTCCTGTTCATGGGGTTCGCGGACATCTATTAGTCTGATCTCACCCCCTTCCTTTATTTTTACTGCCAGATCTTCAGCAGTGATATCCCAGTTCTCTCCTGCAGAACCCGCATCATGACCATGGGCGGGTACTCCACAAAAATCTTCATAATCGATCAATTCTGTTATTTCCGGGTTTTTTCCGCAGATTTTACAGTCCGGATTCTTTTTGAGTTTCACTGTAAAAAAGGACATATCCAGAGCATCATAAAGCAGCAGTCTGCCGATTAAGGAATCACCGATCCCTAAAATCAATTTGAGCGCTTCAGCAGCCTGAATACTTCCGATAGTTCCCGGCAGCACACCCAAGACACCCCCTTCCGCACAAGATGGAACCAGCCCTGGAGGAGGAGGTTCCGGGAAGAGGCAGCGATAGCAGGGACCCTGCTCAGCAAAAAACACACTTGCCTGGCCGTCAAACCGGAAGATAGAACCGTAAACATTGGGTTTTCCTGTCAGGACACAGAGGTCATTCACCAGGTACCTGGTGGGATAATTATCTGTACCGTCGATGATTAAATCGTAGGGTTCTGCAATCTCAAATGCATTATCAGAAGTGAAATATTCATTGTATATGTCAACCTGGATTTCTGAATTAATGTCTTTCAATCGATCCCTGGCTGATTCGACTTTAAGATCTCCCAGACGAGATTCTCCGTGGATGATTTGGCGCTGCAAGTTGGAAAAATCAACCACATCATAATCGACCAGGCCGATCCGTCCGACACCAGCGGCAGCCAGATACAGGGCAACAGGAGACCCCAATCCTCCTGTCCCAATCACCAGGACTGCGGCAGCCTTAAGTTTTTGCTGACCTTCTAATCCGACATCGGGGATCAGTAAATGGCGAGAATAGCGGTGGATTTCCTCATGAGATAATTCGGGAAGCATAGTCCCTCCAAGTTGATGAAATTAATCTATCCACCTGCGATAGAAGGAATAATCAATAGAATGTCATCTTCTTTGAGAGGAGTTTCGATTCCTTGAAGATCCTTAATATTCTCTTCTCCGAGAAAGATATTTACAAACGGACGCAGTATATTATCCTCAGAGTAAAGGTGTTTCTTGAGGTGGGGGAATTGTTCCAGTGTATTTTCCAGGAGTTCAGAAACATTCTGTCCTTGAGCAGTTAAGGCACTTTGGCCATCAGCATAGGGGCGTAAAGGTGTAGGTATTTTCAGGGTTGGCATGAGTTTATTTATCCTTAGTTTGATTCTACTCAATAAATCGTGATTTTATATTTTGTTCGTACAAATTTCAAAAAGAGCTAGATCGATAAAGGTTAATTTTCTTCTTGAGAGATAATGATTTCCTCTGGAGAAAAACCGGAACGATCATCCAGTAGTCTCCAACACCTCGTGTCCAGAGCCTCGGCATTTTGGATGCTGGTGATCAGGTATGAATACCAGGGGATAGCCCATTCCCGATCGAACTCCGAGGGAAGATTTGGGTGATCAGGATGCGAGTGAAAAATACCGACAATACTCAACCCAAGCTGTTCTGCTTCCTTTTCACCCTGGAGCATATCCCTGGCTGTGATCAAGTAGCGATTATGCCGGGCGATTTTTTCCCGGGAATTATCCAATTTCAACAAGTTCAGGACAGATCGAAATCCATCCTGTTCACTACCCAACAGCAGCCCGGCCCCTTCTTCTGGATAGGCGTTTTCACCGTGAGTATGGATTTCTTTTAGCAGGCGAGAAGTGATTTTAATAGTCATGATTCTTTCCATAATTCATCGTCACTGAGATATTTAAATCCGGCATCCGGGAACACTGTCACCACCACACCATTCTTAAGTTCATTCGCTACCTGGCGGGCTGCTACTGCCGCGGCTCCTGAAGAAATACCGATGAAATATCCTTCTTTTCTCGCCAGACAGCGGACCATGTCGTAGGCATCTTCCGTTTTGATGGGGATAATTCTGTCTGCCGCGGAAGGATCATAGATGCCAGGTTGAATTGCGCTAGGTAAGTGTTTCAAACCTTCAAGACCATTAAATGGCGAATCGGGTTGAACGCCGATTATTTCGACCTCGGGCTGGTGTTTCTTAAGGTAACGGGAAACTCCAGTAAGAGTTCCCGTAGTACCCATGCCGGCAACAAAGTGGGTGATTTTTCCTGCTGTTTGATCTACTAATTCAGGTCCGGTACTTTTGTAATGAGATCTCCAGTTCTCAGGATTATCATATTGATTGGCGTAGTAATACTTTTCTGGAAATTCCTCTGCCATTTGCTGGGCAATCTGGATGGCACCATCAGAACCTTCCAGGGGATCGGTTAGCACCAACTCCGCACCTAAGGCCTGGAGGATTTTTATCCGCTCAGGACCGGCATTGGAAGGAAGCGCCAGAGTAATGGGAATACCTAACGCAGATCCAAAAGTAGCATAGGCTATGCCCATATTTCCGGAGGTAGAATCTAATAGATGCATTCCGGGGAGGATCAGTCCTTCGTGTAGAGCGTTTTGAATAATTCCCCAGGCAGCTCGATCTTTCACTGATCCGCTGGGATTAAACCATTCTGCTTTTGCGAATACCTGAACATTGCTGGACCCATTATTCGACAAAGTGACCAGTGGAAGCAAGGGAGTATTGCCAACCAGGGATGGCATTCCCTCATCAAGGGTTATTCTTTTTATAAATGGCTTCAACTCCTGCATGGTTAACTGTTTCCTGCTTAAATAGGCGCTGTCAACATATTCTATGTTGCTGAGGGTTTTGTTATTTTGCGGAAATCGCCTCTGCTTCTAGAAATCTGTTGACAAATGAATTCAGGAAGCAG
>JAZFRV010000297.1:0-2599 GCA_036445875.1 Anaerolineales bacterium | reverse complement strand
TTCTGTTTCGAAAAATGACCCGGATCGGGGATAAGCTGGATAGCAGCGCACTAAAAAGTGATGCCTGGCATCACCGATCTGATGCCATAACATCCGTGGCAGCATTTGTAGGTATTAGTATCTCTCTTGTAGGAGGACCTGGATATGAAGTTGCAGACGATTGGGCAGCTCTTTTAGCATGTGTTGTCATTATCTACAATGGCGTCCGGCTATTACTCCCGGCATTTAATGAGGTCATGGATGGTGCGGTCCCGGATGATATTGAAAAGCAAATCAGGAAGCATGCTTCTCAAATAGCTGGTGTCATTGAAATTGAAAAATGCAGAATTCGGAAGAGTGGAATGGGTTTAATCATGGATATCCACGTAGTGGTTCAAGAAGATAAAAGTGTACGTGAAGGACACGAGATTGGACATAATGTGAAAAATTTTCTACTTGAATCCGGTCTTCAGATATACGATGTTACTGTCCATATTGAACCTGAGGAACCAAAATAGTTGGCAACGTTAAAATCTCAAGCAGAATACCATTGTGAGTTTTTAGAACACAATAATTGTTACAATACTCCAAAGGAAAATAATCACTTCAATATTATCGCTTTGGTTTATAGTGCATTAACTAAACATTCTTCCCAGGAAATACTGGGCCAACCACATCAATAAAGGTAAAACCAGGGCGGTAAATAACCACCGTAAAGTCTCCGGCTGCCAGGGCCAGGTTGAGATTGCTTTTATAGCATCAATCTCCTTCTCCAACATCCCGAATGCGGTGCTCAATACAGAAAGATTGCCGAAGTCTTTCCTGCCCATTATGAATGGGAGGCGAATAACCCTCCAATCATAGCATTTCCCAAATTCTCTATCCCATAATATTAATTATTGACAGCTGGTAATACCAGTGGTATGATTTTTTCTGAAACAGGTATTACCAGTAATTGGACCTGTACCAAGGAGTAAGTCATGAGTGAACCCAATGAAGAACGGGCTACAGATCGCGCAGAGCGGCATCTAATTGAGGGGATCGTCAGCGGCGCATTTCCCCCCAACACGGATCTGCCCGGAGAGCGAACCCTGAGTAAAGACCTAGATATTGCCCGCCCTGCCCTGCGGGAAGCCATGCAGCGACTAAGCCGTGATGGATGGCTCGATATTCAGCAGGGAAAGCCCACCCGGATTCGCGATTATTTTAAGGATGGAAATCTAAATATCCTGGCAGGACTTCTTAAAGCGGATCCAGATCTGGTTCCTAATCTGGTTCCAGACTTGCTGGAAATGTGGCAGTTATTAGTTCCCCAATATACCGCCTCATCAGTCCGGCGAGCCCCTGGATTAATAATTGATTTACTGAAGGGTTTCAGCCGTGTGCCCGATGAAGCAGAAGAATATGCGAGCAGTATGTGGAAGCTACATCATATGCTGATCGCCTACTGTGACAACCTTGTCTATGGACTGATATTTAATACTTTCAAAGACTTTTATCACCAACTCGCGGTATATTATTACACCAATCCCCTTCACAGAGAGACGGCCCGAAAACTCTGGGCAGAAATGATTCCCAGTATTGAAGCCCAGGATACCGAAATCGCATCCCGACTGGTTTTCTCGTTTGTCGCCAATACAGCTGATTTCTGGAAAAATATTACCTTTGAACAATATCAAAAAGAGGTTTTTGATGATCCTAAAAAGATAGAAGGAAAAGCGAAAAAAAGAAAAAAGGCGAAAAAGAAATAAACAGAGCGAGTGCCCGACCCGCGATGTTTGCCCATCGCGAGCTCAGGCGGATCAAACCGGACACTTGTTCACCGCCCATGAACATAATTACTTGTAGTATTTAGGAGCATTATCCAGATGGATTCCCAAAAAATTAAAATAAAGAATAGTAATTCCCGCTTAAGACGGGTTCTGGGAGAGGTGCTCTCTCAATTGCTGAATGTGCCCCTCTTGTCAGGCGCCTTGGTTACCTTTGTATTTTTCCAGATCCCTTCCGATATACCAAACCGCCTGGGAGGGTTTGGCTGGGCACTGCTTTTTATCAGCCTGATCCCTTTAGGCAGTTTATTATTTTATATTCCCGGAAAGGTGAAAGATTGGCCGGCGATTATTAAAAGGCAACGAACGGCAAGTTTTGTATTGATGATCATCAGCTACCCGGTTGGTTTTATCGTCCTCAGGGTCGTTAATGCACCCCGGATCTTTGAAGCCATCGCAGTTAACTATACCTTGATCACACTGGGGTTGATTATTTTCAATCTGATCCTGCGTTATAAAGCCAGCGGACATGCTGCTGGTGTAGCAGGACCGGTTGCTGCAGTAATGTTCTTCCTGGGTATTCCCGCTGCCCCCTTGGCCACGCTTATTCCTTTGACGATCTTTGCGCGCATCTTAACCAAAGGCCACGATTTTTGGCAGCTAGTCACCGGCTCGGTGATGTCGATCTCAATCACTGTAATTGTGTTACTTCTCTACGGCTTCACCCCACTTAGCGCATTTCAGTGAGAAAAAGAAAAACATTTTTTGATCAATGGTTGGAGGAAAACGTGCGTTACAAATCAGATAACAGTTTATCGACAAATACCAAAGGTGAAATCATTGCCAACAGC
>JAZFRV010000296.1:0-3898 GCA_036445875.1 Anaerolineales bacterium | reverse complement strand
ATTCGGATCAAAGATCCATATCCTCTCCAAAGTACGAATTGAACTAATAGCTTGTAGCTGCGTACGGCCTTGCACACCCGCTCCGAAGACTGCCCCGACATGACAATCCTCCCGGGCGAGTAAATCAGTTGCAGCGCCAGATGCTGCCCCAGTTCGGATTGCAGTCAATCGGCCACCCTCAAGTACCGCTTCGATCTGTCCGGTTTTCGCGTTCAGGACCAGTACCGCTGCGTGAATGGTTGGCAAATTCATTTCTACATTTCGAGGGAAGACTGCTACTGTTTTCAAGCACAAAACCTGCTGATCACCGTGGGATAGAAATGCGGGCATGAACAAAGCGACGCCGTCTTCTTCTTCGACGGAAATCCTGGTCCGCATTGGGAGTTCTACAGATCCAGCAGAAAGCGCTAAGTAAGCCCCTTTCATGGCAGAGATAGCATCTAGCATTGGCAGCGCTTTTTCAACTTCAGCTGCATTTATGAAAAGCATATATTCTCCTAACAAAAGAGCGCGGTAGATAGTTAAATTCTATCACTTCCGCGCTCAGGTCAGTAACTGCTAAACTCTTAATCCATGCCAAGGTACGCTTTCTGAACCATCTCATTATTCTTGAGGGCATCAGAGGTATCTTGAAGCACAATTTCTCCTGTTTGGAGGACATATCCCCGGTCTGCTACCGAAAAAGCCATGGTCGCATTCTGCTCAACTAGCAGAATTGTAGTCCCCTCTTGATTTATTTGTTTTATGGTTTTAAAAGTATTTTCCACCAGGATGGGAGCTAAACCCATGGATGGCTCATCCATCAACATTAAACGGGGTGCGGTCATCAGCGCCCTGCCAGTTGCAAGCATCTGCTGTTCGCCACCGGAGAGAGTTCCAGCCATCTGGTTTTTCCGTTCTTTCAATCTGGGAAAGAGAGAATAAACCTGTTCGAAAGATTTCTTGATGCCTTGACTATCATTCCGGGAAAACGCCCCCATCTCTAGATTTTCCTCTACAGAAAGTTTCGCAAAAACTCCCCTGCCTTCCGGAACCATGGAAATCCCCTTGTACACCAATTCGTGGGGTTTAACATCCGTTATATCTTCACCATCAAAGGTGATTTTACCTGCTCTTGGCTGAATCAATTTACTAATGGATCTAAGAGTGGTTGTTTTCCCAGCTCCATTGGCGCCAATTAAGGTTACAATCTCACCTTTTTCAACTTCTAAGGAAATACCCTTTAATGCCTGGATATTTCCATAATATGCATGAATACCTTCAACTTCTAACAATGCCATAAAATCCTTCCTTGCTAGCCTTCTACGGCTCCCCGACCTAAATATGCTTCAATCACTTGAGGATTTCTTTGGATTTCTTTTGGTGTTCCTTCAGCAATTTTGGTTCCAAAGTCCATCACCCCTATGTTCTCGCTGATACTCATAACGACCTTCATATCATGTTCAATGAGAAGGATCGTGATCCCCAGTTCATCACGAAGACTTTGAATAAACTCAATCATTTCCACTGTTTCGTTGGGGTTCATCCCAGCAGTTGGTTCATCTAAGAGTAACAATTTTGGACGGTTCGCTAAAGCACGGGCGATTTCCAATCGGCGCTGCGCTCCATAAGGGAGGTTGGTGGCAAGCTGATCTCCTAGTCCCTTCAACCCAACAAAATTGAGCAGGCCCACTGCTTCCTCGAGAGCTTCGGCTTCCTCTTTCAAAAGTCTTTTTGTTTGGAACAGCGCTTCATACCAATGGGTTTTAAAATGCGGGTGGTGCCCAACTAAAATATTCTCAATGGCAGTCATGTTAGAAAACAACCTGATATTTTGATAGGTTCGGGAAATTCCCATTCTGGTAATTTGATCAGGTGACTTTCCATTTAGAATTTGACCTAAAAATTCGATTTTCCCCTCAAAAGAATCATAAAAACCTGTAATACAATTGAAAAAAGTCGTTTTCCCAGCCCCATTTGGTCCGATGACGCTGTAAATTCTTCCTTCCGGGAGATCAAAGTCAAATTTATTAACTGCGATCAATCCCCCGAATGTTTTTGTTACGTCTTTAGTAGATAGAACAAGCATAGCTCATGATCCTCGATTAATTACTCAGGAATATTAGACTCTTGTAATTCGTGTGCATGCATCTCGCGTTTTATTACTGCAGACGGTAAAAAACCTTCTGGTATAGCAAGCATCATTACAATCAATAATGCCCCATACATAAGCATACGATACTCAGCAAATTCCCGCAGAAGCTCCGGTAATCCAACCAGAATAAATGCACCGACAATAACTCCAGGCAAACTGCCAATACCGCCCACGATAATCAAGCATAAAACGTTGATGGAAACGATCAAGCTAAAACTATGGGGGAAAATGGAAGTCAATTTGCTCGCGAAAATTGCACCAGCTAAACCGGAAAAAGCAGCCCCGGTTGCAAATGCTAACAGCTTGGTTGAAACTAAATTTATTCCCATGGCTTCCGCGACATCTTCGTCTTCTCTCATCGCCATCCATTGCCGTCCCAGACGAGAATCCCTCAATCGCCAGGAAACAAATAAAGCGATTATGACGCCTACCAGGATCACATAAAATAGAAATTCGGGTTTAATTAAATCAAAACCAGCTATGCTTGGTTTCGGAATCTGGAGTATTCCTTGGGCACCGCCGATATAGGATTTCAGCATGTCGGAAAGTGCCAAGATGCGAATGATTTCACCAAATCCCAGAGTGACGATCGCTAAATAGTCACCCCGCATCCGCAAAACGGGTATACCAAGCAGGATACCGGCAAAGGTAGATGCGACTACCGCAATAGGCAGCGCAGTCCAGAATGACATAGCTACAAAACCCAAGTGCCCTTGAGTTGTCAGGATACCCATCGTATATGCACCAATTGCAAAAAATGCCACATACCCCAAGTCAAGCAAACCGGCAAAACCAACCACAATAGTGAGTCCTAACCCCATCAACACATATAGACCAACATTGTTAACAACTTCGGTGAGATAAGTCCCCAGAATGAGCGGAGTAAAAAGCAGCAAGACCATCCAAAACCCATTCTTAATTCGTGGGTTAAGGTTTTCAAAGGGTTTTTTAAGATCATTCCGCTCTTTTCGTCGTCGTTGAAAAATTTCCAGGCCAGCAAAGAGCAGTAATAGAACCCCAGCGACCAAGGGATGAAGAGCTTTGCTTTTAAAAATTATTTTAACAAATTGGGGGCCAAAGAAACTTCTTAATCTTCCCGACAATATCTCAGAAAATGTCCCAATGAGCAGCGTCCAACCCAAAGCAGAAATTATTGGTCCCCTGACTTTATCTGGAAGTGTTTTCAATCCTGCAGCGAGCAGACCAACCAAGCCCATTCCCAAGACCAGGATTAGGCTTCCGGCGATGATCCCTTGGTTAAATAATATCAACTCAATCAAATCTGGAGAAACATTCACCAGGTATTGGCGGATGTCAAATAAGTTTTCAAGCAAAGCCAAGAGAATCAAGGGAATAGCTGCTAGGATTCCAATTAATAATCCTGATCCAAGAACTTTAAGTTTGTTATTCTCCGGCACCCGTCCGGCGAGCAAATAAGAAAACGCGATAGTTGGAGCAAACAAAAAAACATGTCCTGAACTGATGATTCCCGCAATCAACTCACGCTCGGAAAGCAAGGCAAGAAAACCTATTACTGCCAGACTTAATGCAATCAAACCAGCAAGTAAACCGGATTTTAAGAGATCTTTAAGGGTGAAATTATTCTCTGTCATTATTTTATTGTCCACCTTATGCTTTTTCTTCTTTTATTCGCTCACCCAAGATTCCTTGAGGTCGTATGATTAAGATCAATACCAACATAGTAAACGCAATCACATCTTTCAATTGGTGCGGAGCTGGAATACCAAGTCCTTCCAGAAAAAG